>CAZYXQ010000037.1:0-9761 GCA_964651235.1 uncultured Gammaproteobacteria bacterium | reverse complement strand
ATGGAAATCGGCTCACCATTTCCTCTTTTAATTTTAACCTCCTTTCCTTCAACCAAAGAATAGGTGCATTTCCCTTCTTCAAATTCGGCCTTATATTTAGACTTTTCCTCTCCAGAAGAAATTTCGAAAAATATCGGCCCAGATTCGCTATAATCAGCAATTCTTAAATCAACATCAAAAAATTGATACTCTTCCTTGCCAAATAAAATTATTATATTGTCTTCTTCTGCTTTTAGGATGTTCTCGCTCCACTGTATTGATAGCGGAACGCTCGCATATCGCCCCTTTAGTATCTGTGGCTTCAAGAAGTCTTGAATAATCTTATTTTCTTCTATTTTATCATCAAAAACCTTAATGGCCATCTTGTGGCACCATTGCTTCCACAAAACGATAGATCCGCCTCCCATCGCCCATATTTTCCCTTTTCTGGCCGAACACCCCTCTGCCACTCTTTCTCCATTCTCAAATCCCCAGCCAAAAATATTGCTCAAAACTCCCGTAGCCTTATCGACTTTTGATAAGCCATCTGTAATATCGCTACCGAAATGCATAGTATAAGATATCTTTCCAACAGTAGAAACGCCAACATTTCTAGCTAAGACACGCTCGACTCCAGAAAAAATATTAAAAACTTTTTGCCCATTTTTAACTAACGCATCGCTACCACATAGAACTTTTGCTAGCTGACTACAGCTAATTGCGTTATAATCGCTACATTGTAAAAATAATGCATTAATGTCTTTGCTCCAATGAGCGATACAAAGTTCAAAATTGTGATTTTTAATATCCTTATATCTTCCCCAATTTACCTCATCGTCCTTACTTATCAGTACCACTAAAATATTCTCTTTTTTGTTTATTGCATATAAATATTCGTATCTTTTGGGAATAACTTCTATAAATTTTTCCGGATGCCATTCTTCACATTTTGTTTCATAAATAAGAGTAGAAAAGGCGGGTCTTAAATTCCACAAAGAAATATGCTTTGGGAGCTCACCAGAAAAACCATCTATAAAATCATGAAAATCAATCTCTTTTTGTATTTTTGACTCACTTTTTTGCTTTAATAATTTATTCCAATCAGCTCCCTGGGCGTATAAATCTTCTAATTCTTTATTAACCCGAGGATCGCTTATATTTATTATTGCTGTTGCATCACCAACATTCTTTGATGTTCTTGTAAAACGACCTATAAACTGAAGGGTAATAGCTAAACTTTTATGAATATCATGCAATGCTGCTATCTTAAGATTTGGCAAATCAAAACCTTCTCCTAGCATATCAACGCAAACTATTATGCGTGTTTCTCTTTTACTTAATTTTTCAAGAGCCTCATTGTATTCCTTATCGGACATATCAGAATCTATGCTTATAGGATTATACTCAGATGCTATTTCTTTATATACCTTGATCACTTCCTTAGCTCTCTTTATGTCTTTACATCTCGCCATTAAAATATGATCGTGAGCATCGCCAGATAAGTCACTTTTAAGAACATCTACGGCAGATTTAGCAATTCTTTCGTCGGCTTTGCTATCATCAAATTCCTGAATTTCCACCAGATTTATCTTTTTAAAATAGTTATCATCTTGGGCCATTCCCAAAGGATAATTATATAAAATTTTTCCTTCTATCCTTTTCCCATCTGTTCTAAATGGAGTAGCCGTAAATTGTAAAATATGTTTATTAACAAATAACTGTTTAATGTTGTCCCATGTTTTAGCTGGAACATGGTGAGCCTCGTCTATAAAAAGACTTGAACACTGTCTTGCAAGCTCTTCTTTGATTTCGGTAGAAAACTTATTTAAAGCAAACGATGTGGCAACTATTACATTAGAATTATTTAACAGATCTTTCAGTATTGCTAAATTTTTGATACCACTATTAATAATTGCAACCCTTGGACTAATTAATTCTTGAGAAATGACGCCTATTTCTTTTAAACAACCTAGCGATAAAAATTTTTCTGCCGTCTGTTTTCTTAATGCTTTGCTCGGGACTAAAATCAACACCTTTGGACATTGATTATATATCATTGTCGACATCATCGTTTCTGTTTTCCCGGTTCCCGTAGGCATAACAATCGTTCCGCAATCGGAGCTCACTGACCAGTGAGAAGCTATTGCATGGATTGCTCCCAACTGAGGCTTCCTTAACCCCAAAAAACCGTCATCTTCTTGCTTGAAATAAAAGGAATTTTCCCAAGATTTAGTTATCTCTTCAGGATTCTTTGAGCAGTCTTTTAAAAAATGATTCTCCCAGAACAATGAACTATCTTTATTTAATAACTTTATGTCAGATAATGCTTTTGCCTTTAAGACGTTGCCACTATCAATTTTAACTCTAGATCTTGGCATTTTTAAATAAAATTCTTGCCCGTTCTTATCTTTAAGTAAAAAACATAACGGTTGATATTCATATACATCAACATCAATAATCGCTTCTTTTTGAACGCGTTGAACAACTCTATTGCCACCAATTCTTTTATTATCGATGTTCAGTTCTGGCAATTTTATATTGGTTGTATGTATTTTAGAATAACTACTAGGCATATCCTGATTTTATAGATTATTTTGCATCCAGTCAGTAACTTCTTTATCCACTCCGTTCGTAGCCCAATCGACACCAGACACATCAAGAACCATCAAGCTATCATTAGCGTCAGTTTCTTTCTTAATTTGATCCCTGATTTGCGAAGTAGTTTTATCGCTTTTCACGAACCAAACTGAATATAATGGCTTCGCCCAGGCACCTAAAGATTTGATGCAAGCAATTAATTTTTTATAATCTTCGGCAGTTTCTGGAACGCCTAGATCATACGATACAAGAAATGTTCTCATATTGATTGTTGTTAAATTTATTATTCACCCTTGGTGATATGCTCTGTCTCGTTTGGATCGGAAGATCCAATCGGCTCTTTTTCTTCATCATTATTGTTAAACATATAATGTTGGTAATTTAGATAATATTAATACTAACAAGGAACCTAGCAACAAATACATCGACCATTTATAAAGTTCTGCCTTGCGTTCTGATTTCTTCTTATTTTCAACTGTAGCTTTTTGAGAATCAGACAGCATTTGATTCAAAAGATCCCTTTCCGTCTTTTCAAAATAATCCTTGTGATTAAAAACATCTACCGAAAAAGCATTGTACTTCCTCGGCCACGTAGATTGCAAAAGCAAAACTATTGAAATTACTAAAAATACTCCGCCGATAATTCCTTCTATTAGCTTGAATCCAGTTAAATCTTTAAAAAAGAAAGATAGCAACCCAACTAGAATTGCTATTTCAAAACCAAGCAGTATGCCAGCCTTGGCTTCAATGGCATTGTCTGCAATGGTTATAAAGTCATACCTATCTTTAACTGAACTTAATAATATTTTTAGCTTATCTTCCTCCATATGTTTTATTTCTTGATTATTCCTATAATTACGCCGTTAATTAAATAATCTTCAAAATGCTCCTGCTTGATATATATCGGCTTAGTTTCCATTTTAGATTCAGATCTCAATTCAATCCTCTTGTTTGTCTTGTCTTTATAAAATCTCTTGAGGTTTGCTAGTCCGTCTATGACAGAAAGGACGTAGTCGCCATCATTAGGACTTTTATTGTTTCCATCAATTACGGCATAATCTCCGGTTTCTGCAGGACCGCCTTTCAAGGCTTTTGCATCGTTAAGAGAGTCTCCATCGACCATAACCAGATATAATCCGTTCTTATTAGTTCTTCCTATTTCGCTTAATGGAACAGCAAGATATCCGTCTATTTTCTGTTCGGCAAAATCTACTGCGGGACCGGCATTAGCAGATCCATAAATAGGTAATTGAAAAAGCTTTCCAGTTTGTTGTGGAATTTGCATCTCGACCTTAATATCATAATTATCGGCTATAGAAATAAATCCCTTCTTCTCAAGCTGTTCAATGTGATGAACGATATTCTGAGGATTTTTTATATCAATAAGCCTGGCGATTATCCTGGGATTCTTCTTGTTCAGCTTAACCGAACTGGCTAAGTTTAATATTTTTTGTTGTGTTGGATGCATATTAAAATCAATTTACCTTCTTTACACTCTTTACAATGCTTATTGTATGCCTTAATTATATTAATGTCAATAGTTGACAGAGGTTGACAATAATAATGGCACTGCTATAATGGATTCGTAAAGAAAAAATTAAAATAGTTCCCGTTTCTTATTTAATGTTTTACCGAAAAGCCTAAAAAGCTACTGAGGTAATAGTACAAGTATGTCCCTTATGAGGACTTAACTACGTATTGTTGCCCGGTCGACTTTTAGGATAACAACGCGTAGCGAAGACGCGTTGTTTTTCTTTACAATAATTAACCAATTAATTTTAAACATATGGACAGAAATAATTTAAAGATAGAACAAGTGGAGATATCTCAGATAAAAGAGAGTTCTTATAATCCCAGGAAACACGATAAGGAACAGTTCAATCAGCTTAAGAAATCAATAGAGAAGTTCGGAATAGTTAATCCCCTGCTCCTCAATAGTGCCTCGGAAAGAAAAAATATTTGTATCGGAGGACACTTCAGATTAGAAGTCTTGAAGAGTCTCGGATACAAAGAAGTTCCCGCAGTTTATATCAACATTCCCGATATTGAGAGGGAGAAAGAATTGAATATCAGGATGAATAAGAATACCGGTGAATTCGATCTGGATCTTCTCGCCTCTTTTGACGAAACATTCCTTTCAAGTGTCGGATTCACCTCCCAGGAGCTGGATAACATTTTTGAAATTGACGATAACCCAGCAGTTTTTGATCTTGATAAAGAACTGAAGAAACTAGACATAAACAATATTGAAATTAAGAAAGGCGATGTTTGGCAGTTAGGAGATCACAAGCTCATGTGCGGAGACAGCACTATCGAAACTGACATTTTAAAACTGATGAACGGAGAGAAGGCGGACATGTGCTGCACGGATGAACCCTATATTTTGGATTATTTGCACGGCAAAAAAAAGAAAGGCAAGCCGACGGAAGGCTTCGGATTCAAAAGAGACAGAAAATATTTAGAAACTGATACTTTGCCGGACGATTTTATATCCTTATGGCTAGACAATGTCCAAAAAGTTGCCAAAGAAGATTTCTCTATTATTTCCTACGAGTGCTGGAAGAACATGCCATTGATGTGGGCAGAAGTCGCTAAAAGATGGACAGTAAGAAATATGATCATCTGGCACTTGCCGAACAGGGTACAGAATTTTGCAGCTAAATATAAGTTTTTCAATAAATATGACTTTGCCATTCTCGGATCTTCCGACGGATTTGAATTGAACGACGAGCCGGAAAGCGACGAATTGCTGCAGAATGAATATCAGGCTGCTTTATTTGCCACGTCGGGGAAACCTTATTGGGAGCCTTACGAAAAAGGCAAGAAGTACTGCCCTACCGACTTCGTAGAATTCAAGGCTTCAGATGAGAAAAGTTCCGGACAGGGAATCATTTTTGGAACTAAGCCCGTCGAAATTCTTATTCCCTATATTAAAGTTCTTACGAAAAGAGGAGATTTGATAATTGAACCATTTGGTGGTAGCGGATCAACCCTTATAGCTTCAGAAAAAATGGGTAGAAGATGCTACCTCATGGAAAAGTCGCCTGTTTATGCTGAAGTGATAAGAAAAAGGTGGGAGGTTCTCACCAATAAGAAAGCTGTTAAAATTTCAGACATATGAAAGACGCAAAACAAAAACAGCTTTTAATCGAAAACTTCAAAAAGACTCCCATTGTCCAGCTTTGTTGCGAGAGATCTGGCGTCAGCAGAGCAACTTATTATCGCTGGAGAAAGGATGGCAAGTTTGCCAAAAAAGCTGACGAAGCTTTAAAAGAAGGTGTGCTGTTTATCAATGACATCGCCGAGAGCCAGCTTCTTTCTTCAATCAAAGATAAGAATCTCACAGCGGTAATCTACTGGTTGAAGAACCGACACCTCGCTTATGCCGAGAAGATACAATTGAATGGAAAGGTTGAGACAAGCACAAAGCTTACGCCTGAGCAGAAGCTGATAATCAATAAAGCTTTAGCCTTGGCAGCTTTTAATAATGAAAACTATGCCAAAGAAAAAAAGGAAGAAAATTAAAAACATATATGCCGAAGTCCTTTCCGACAAGAATAGTGCAGTGTTCCAATATCTTGTTTCCAACAGTCATTTCTGGTTTTTCATAGGATGCCTCAGCGAGTACGTGACTTACGAAGTGGCTCCGTTCCAAAAAGAAATGTTCAGTTTGACGGAGGATTCGTCGGTAACAAGACTGGTGATAGTCGCCGCTAGAGGATCGGGAAAGAGCACGATAATGACTCTTTCCCTGCCCCTCTGGGCTATATTCGGAAGATTGCAGAAAAAGTACATCATGATTATATCGCAGACAATGGAGCAATCAAAACAGCACCTAAAAAATATCAAGATGGAAATTGAGAGCAATGAAATATTGAGAAAATATTTCGGCCCATTTATGGAGGAAGAAGGCGGAGAATGGGGCTCGCAATCTATCTATATCCCAAAATACAAAGCGAGAATAGCTGTAGCTTCAACAGGACAAGAAGGAAAGAGGGGCATGAAGACGGGATCGCACAGGCCTGACTTAGTAATAATGGACGACATTGAGGATATAAACTCGGTAAGGACCAAAGAAATGAGAGACAAAATTTTCAACTGGGCCACCAGTGATATCTTTCCGATTGGAGATAAGAACATTAATTTCGTTTTCGTTGGAAATTTGCTCCACAATGATTCATTCCTTATGAAGCTCAAAGCTGTGGCCGAAAATGAGGAAAATACAGAATGGGCATACAGAGAGTATCCGATAGCCGACGAGGATGGCAATCCCCTTTGGCCCGGCAAATATGGCTCCAGGGAAGAAATTGAAAGGGAAAGAAAGAATGCTTTAAGCGATATTGCATTCCAGCGGGAGTATATGCTGAAAATAATCTCCGATGAAGGTTCGATAATAACGCCTGAAATGATCCAGTATTATGACGAGATTCCAGATACTTATCATCACATGACTTACACGGGAGTCGATCTGGCTTCTTCACAGAAAGATACAGCCGATTACACAGCCATGGTTTCTCTCCGCACTTGCGGCAGGCATGAAAATATGAAGCTTTATATTCTGCCTAATCCGATAAATAGAAGAATCCCTATAGGCGATCAGGCTGAACAGATTAAGATATGCCACAAAAACTTGGGCGGATATAATCGCAACAAAGTTTTCGTAGAAAATAATTTCGGAGGTAACTACCTCGTCAATCAATTAAAAGGGATGGATGTAGAGGCGGAAGAAATTAGCACTGGAGCAATGAGCAAAGGAAGCAGGCTTGGGCTGGCCGTACTCAGCATTAAATCGATATTCTTTCCCAAAAAAGGAGCTGAGGACCTCATCGCCCAGCTTCTCGGATTCGGAACAGAAAGCCATGATGATATGGTTGACGCTTTTTCATACGCTGTCCTCGGAGCGAATAAAGATAATGCAAATCGGGGACATGCCCAGGGGCATCCTGGACCGAGGCCGGACATATTGATGTAATAAAATGCCACCGACAAGGTGGCGTTTTATTATTCTTTAGGCTTGATGTTTTCCTCTTTTTTGTCGTCAGCAACTGACCAGATTAATGCAATTATCCAGCCGATTACAGTCCAGCCTAGCAATATGTTAGTGACAAGGATTGCATCCGCCTTCTTCTTCTTGCCCATATAAGCATTAATAGCTGGAACAAAGTAGAAAGCAAATACTAAGAAGACCCAGATTGTTGTTTCACCCATATATTTATTATTTATATTTATTCATATCGACATCGTATACAACTTCTCCGCTCGGCTTTATCAATACGAACTGGAATTGTTCGCCCTTGAAGACTGAAAAATCATTAAAATAAAATTGATTAACCGATGAATATTTTGGCGAATTCGGCCAGAATGCTGTGGCGTCAACATTTTGAGATAAAACCTTCTTTGTCGAATGTATCACCTGCCCATCCATCTTTATAACTGCATCGATATTATCTCCGAAACTGTATTCATCTCCATAAGCAATAACCGATATTTCTAAAACATTATTGTTTTGATAAGAATTAATTTCCTTGCTGGATAATTCTTTATATTCTTTAGCAGCGCTTGCTGAATTGAAAAACAAGCTAAGATAAGGAGTGAGAACGGTAATAAAATCCTTTCCCGAAAGATTGTATCCTATTTGATAATTCTTTAAAAAATCTGACGAATTGAATTTATTATCTTTGCCTAATTGAACCGCTTCGGCGAGCTCCTCTATAGTATAATCGTTCGGCTTCTGGCTTTGGCTATTTTGTGTAGAATTTGATACCGTGCTTGTCGAATTTCCACCAGGAAAATTTATCACACCCGCACAATATAAAAGAATAAAAATAATTATGGCTGATACTACCGCTAATTTTTTATTAATTTTCATATGCTTTATATTAATTTAGATAATTATTTTATCGACCGTTTTATAAAGCTGTGGCGGATATACAAAAAGCCCACCACAGGGTAGAGGCCGAAGCCCCTCATACCGGTTTCCCGGATATGGCCAATGAAGCGACCCCATGATGGGTTCTTTATGCTTCATTGGACTATCAGCCATGCCACCGATTTCTCAATGGTTTAGGCCACTGCTATTAAATTGTTGATTCAATAATAGCTCAAAAGCTAAAATTTGTGTAGTCTTTCAGTCTCCACTTTGTCTACACCTGGGTCTGGACTTCCCTAGCCGTTGCGTCATTCATATAGATAATAGAAAAATATGACAGATGCTAAATACTGCCTTTATGCAAGGAAATCAACAGAATCGGACGAAACCCAAGCTCTTTCCATTGATTCCCAGATAAAGGAAATGCTGGAACTTGCAAAAAGGGATAATCTCAATGTCGTCGAAATAAAACAGGAAAAGCACTCCGCTAAAGAAGTCGGGCAGAGACCGATTTTCAACCAGGTAATCAGCGAAATCAGGGAAGAAAAATATAATGCAATACTGACATGGGCTCCAGACAGGATAGCAAGGAATGCTGGAGATTTGGGGACTGTAGTTGATTTGATGGATAACGGAAAGCTGAAAGGAATAAAAACCTACGGACAATCGTTCGGCAATTCCCCTAACGATAAATTCCTTTTAATGATTCTCGGATCCCAGGCTAAGCTGGAAAACGACAATAAATCGGTAAACGTCAAAAGAGGAATGAAAGCCAAGTGTTCCATGGGATGGCGACCTGGAATGGCACCCCTAGGATATTTAACGAACAGGGAGGGCATTAAAGGCCAAAGAAAGATATTCATAGATGACGTCAGGGCGCCTATTATCAAGCAGATGTTCGAAAAGACAGCCTTTGAGAAATACAGCGGAAGGAAACTATATAACTGGCTTATATCCATAAACTTCGCGACAAGGACTGGAAAGAGAGTAACTCTGAGCTCAGTTTATTCGATATTGAAAAACACCTTTTATTATGGAAAATTCGAATACCCTGTCGGAAGCGGATCGTGGTATAACGGACTACACGAGCCAATAATTACTAAGGAGCTTTTTGATAAAGTCCAAGAACAGATTACTAGCCAAAACGAAAGATCTGAGAATAAAGAATTTGCATTTACACGTCTGATAAAATGTGGTCTTTGCGGATCAGGAATAACCGCTGAAGAAAAACATAGAAAATTAAAAAATGGATTATTTAATAAACATGTATATTATGGATGCACAAAATACAATAACCTTCATTGTAAATGCGGAT
>CAZYXQ010000036.1:0-9769 GCA_964651235.1 uncultured Gammaproteobacteria bacterium | reverse complement strand
ATATCCTGCTTCATCTGCCCGATGTATTTGTACAGCCAATTCTTGACCTGAGACTTCTTGATGGTGTCCATTAAAAAACATATAGCCTATGCCAAGTTCGTCGCACATTTCCGAAAGCCCAAAAAGGATAGTTCCTTTTCCGCTTTGAGGTGGTCCAACAACCATGACTTTTCCTTCATTAAAAAAGGGCACAGCCGCCTCAACCGTTTCTTCAGGCCTCCATACTTCCTTGTTTTCCCTAAGATGATCGGATGTGATTTGTTTGGCACGTGTTGCAAGATCCGGAATAGCCCAGACAGGACTACCTTTGAAAAACTTAACTCCGTTCCAACTCTCGCTTCTATGAGGTCTTCCCTCTTTTGATCGGTTTCCTGTAGGTGTCGTTATCATATTATCTCAGCTCTTTAAGTACCTGCATGCTTCCGTATTTGGTAACTATAAGCTTGTATTCATCAGGATTATAAAAGCTACATTTACCCTTCCCGTATCTTTGAGCTGCCTCAATAAGAAATCTGCCTACCGCATCAATTTGGTTCGCATTGGTTACACCCGTGGCACAGCCTGCAACCGGCACTTCCGCTGTTATTGCTACGCCCACCACAGGAGACGAGGTGGCGGTGCATGGCTGCATAATACTGTTGAAGTGATACAATCCGTTGCCGTATGGCGTAATATCTTGTGTTGAAATGGGAAACGTGATAGGGAGGCGACCTGTTGTTTGTTCCATGATAGCCATAAGATCTTCGCTCATACGAAGAATATAGCCGTCCTTTACTGTTGGAGAAAGAGCATATCCCGTGTGATTGATAATTTTATTCCCTCGGGACGTATCAACTGATAAAATCGCATCCATGTTCTTATCTACCTCATACTTATTCATTGTTGCAAGATCAACGGGTGAACCCATAAAAGGAACCGGTTCGTGAGGTGTTGTGGGAGCATTGGTACACACATGTGTTGCAACTATTACATCCCCTTCAAGAACATCGCCGTTGTCATTCATTCTGGCGAGTCTTAAAGCGGTTGAAAGCGCGGTAAGAGCTCCATCTCCATCGGAAACAAATCCAACTGTTTCGGGGCGCGCTCCAACTCCTCCTAGTCTGCCTATTATTCCAAGTGTTGGTGCTTTCCCTTTTCGGCTTGCACCATGCGTTCCAGGGATAAGAATCTTAATAAACTGAGTGGATCCCTTTTTTTCTTTTACCTCCTTCAAAACCACCCTAGTTTTTTTATACGGGTGAAATAGTTTTGTAATGCTTTTTTCAGGCTTACCCGGTCTGTCCAGGAGGTCGTATACTGTTAGTACTTCTGATAAAATCATAAGAATTGGTTAATTTGATAACACCTGCGTGCTTCGCATTTCGGCTGGATATTCTGTCCTTCCGAACAGGTAATTTATATACGCTTCAAGTTTGGGATAAATCCTACCCATAAGCTGTCTCATTTGTTCGTTTGATTCGTCTTTCTTTATTGCTCCAGAGCTTCTTTCTTCCTGTATTCTTACAGACTCCCGCAAAAAAACCGAGAAATCAGGATCCCATAAAAACTGCATTGCATGATGTACGAATGGATTTTCGCTTAATGGGAAGTAGCTTGGGGAAGCTAAAGTCGCTAAGCTTGTTCTTAGCTCTTCAGCCCGCGCCTCTTTTTTTTCCACTTCTGGGATTGAAGTCTTTGCCTTTGCCAGTTCAGCTTCGGCAGCCTGCAGTTGCTGTCTGCGCAGCGCCGTACTTTCCATATTTGCTTTGATAAGACGCTGTGCGGACTCTTCAAGATAAGTTGCAACATGCTCGGTAATTACCGGCGATTGTTCTGTTTCAACAGCGGTCATTGCGTCAATTACCTGAGGGAGTCTTTCGACATCGACAAGATCATACTTATTCTGATTACCCTCAGCTATGCGTTTGGCAACTCCCTCAAGAGCTTTTCTTGCTGTTTCGGCCAATCTTTTTGCATGTTTTTGGGTTTGTTCAGTCATCTCAATCGGTTGTCCTGACTGTAGTTGTCTGTAGAACTTTATTGTAGAGTTATTTTCCGCAACCATTGCCTCGTTTTGTACAACAAAACCCACCGCTTTTTCGACAACTAAACGCGCTTTTCTGACAGGACCAAGTTCGCTTTGTAGCTTTCCCATTTCGGCTGAAATTGCTTGTTTTGTGGGTTTGGTGTCAGCAGTATAACTTCGTAGGTAACTTAAGTGTTCGGGCACATTTTTTCTGTGTAACCGGGCAGGATCAGTAAACTGTCTTTCAACAGAGGCTAAAAATGCCTTTGTTTCATCAGGAGTTCCGGGCCTGCCATTGAAGTTGATTCTGGTTTCATGTTGTACTTGTTTTCCGTGTGTTGGCAGATCTGCAAATCCAGCTGCAATGGATGTGGGATTGCCGTCCATATGTCGTCTATATACATCGCTCATTATGTATATCCCTCTGGCATATGCCGGATCGTTTACCATCTTTTCTTGTTCTTCCTCTGTGGGTTCTCTTAATCCCATAATTACTTCCTTTGGAAGATCCATAGATCCCCACCGAAGATGATCAACCTGTTTTCCTCGCAGATGATGTGTTGATTGCATGAGGGCTTCCATTGCTTGGCGAACGGGTCCCGAGTGGCCGTCTGCATCTAACTGTCTTTGTATTGCTCCTTTCACAAGATCTAGCTGCTGTGGTCCAACATACGTATGTATTACTTCGGCGACTCTAAAACCTGGGTCATACGGTACTCCCATTGATTCCATCCATTGTTCGATTGCTTTTGGGAGACCCAATTCGTCAAAGTTGACTGGAACAAGGACCGAGTCGGGATTGATAAGCTGAGACCTGCGTTGTACAAGGTCATGAATACGTCTGTATGCATCCTGAGTAATCTGATCCGCTTCTTCGCGTGGTACCCCATAATCTTCGGCAATTCGCTGAGCCCACATATCGGTTTCAATAAGATGCACACCTCGATCATAGCCTCCAAGTAAGGCGCCTGAAGCGTGTGTTATAGTTGGGGCCAGATCTACAAGCTGTCTGGCGGTTTCTGGAAGCAGTTCTTCAGGAAGTAGTCCTGCCTTTATCCCCGCGCGCTCTTCCTTCATAGTTCTCTCTCCCCACGTTTCAATGACACAGGAACCACCTACATGCATAGGATTCATATCAGGATCAAGGACCTGTGGAGGAACTGATCTCAACCTTACATAGTCGGGTGTTCCAACTTTCGTGACCATAATACCAAACTCATCAGGCGTCAGATTTGCCGGATCACGCCCGGCCGGTGAGAACTGTGTGTAACCGCTTATCCAATCTGCTTGTGTAGCTGCCTCTTCAAATCTCCGGTCGAATCTTGTTGGTCTGTGAAAATCGTCGGCATACTCTCCTCCTTCCTCAGCCGGCCATATTCTAGAAAGAACAAGCCTTGTGAAGTTTTGATAACGTTCGGCGGGATTTGTTCCCTCCATGACCCCCTCAAGCGGATCTCGTACAATAGTCGCCAGTTGTGGTTGGCGTTCGATTCTTTGTGCTTGTACTACACTTTTCTCAGCCGCGATTGTACTCATATTCTATAAACTGAAAAACCCCGCTTGGTTTGCGGGGTGTAATTAATAATAAAAAATTAATCACTAACCCGCATAAAGCAGGATAAGAATAAGAACAAAAAGAAAAAAATGAAATAGTGAATCTACCATATAACAAAAAATCCCGCCTTGTGGGCGGGTTGGTGTATCTTTTTATACTACAACTACTCCGCCCTTAAGGGGGTAATAAGTTGAATAAAAAGAACTGATATATTATTTTTTACCATACCAATACACTAATATATCAAACAAAGAAAAAAATATCAAGTGTTTTCTTACGATTTCTTTTTAATTGTTTCAAATCCGGTTAATGCTCGTAATGCTTTGGGAATGATGATTGAACCATCTTGTTGTTGGCAATTTTCAAGGAGAGCGATAAGGATCCTTGGTGAGGCGATGGCTGTATTATTAAACGAAAAGCAATATTCCTTCGTACCATCCTTCTTACGGTACTTGATATTAAGTCGTCGTGTCTGAAAATCTCCCATGATGGAGTTACTCATAGTTTCACCGTATCCGTTACGAGAAGGCATCCATGTTTCGGTATCGTATTTTTTTAACTGAGGTTCTCCCATATCACCCGTACACATCAAAAGTACTTGATAGGGAAGTTCTAGATCCTGCAGAATCTCTTCAGCATTTTGTTGGAGTTCTTCATGTATTTTTCGGGCTTTATCAATATCATTGTACCCAAGAATAACCTGTTCAATTTTCCAGAATTCATGAAGCCGGTACATGCCCTTCGTATCTTTTCCATATGAGCCCGCTTCACTTCTAAAACAAGGTGAAAATGCTACAAATTTTTTAGGCAACTCTTTTTCATCGAGTATTTCGTTGCTGTAATATGCCGTAACTGGTATTTCGGCTGTTGCTGAAAGGTACGCGTCGTTTTCTTCTCCGTTAAGTTTATATAGTTCTTTTTCACCCCAGGGCAGGTGGCCCGATCCGAATAGAGTAAATTTTTTAATAATCGCCGGTGCGATAAGTGGTGTATATCCTTTTTTAATAAGTTTTTGAAGTACATAAAAAAGAATTGCAACCTGCAGGACCGCACCTTCATTTTTCAAAAAATAACCGCGGAATCCCGAGACTTTAGTTCCGCGTTCAAAATCAATGATGTCCAGTTCCTTTCCAAGATCCATGTGTGATTTTGGTGTAAAATCAAATGTTGTTGGTTTACCCCATTTTCGTTGAACAATATTATAAGAAGAGTCCTTGCCAACAGGTACTTCATCAAGAGGGGTACTGGGTACATGACTTAAGAGAATGCGTAATTCATCCTCAATCAATGTTAATCTGTTTTCAATATCCTTCAGTTGATTTTTAATTTCTTTTCCCCGTGTTTTTGTTTCTTCGCTTACTGTTTTTTTAGATAATATATTTCTTTCTTCGCGTAGTTTTTGGGAAGAAACCACCAATTTCTTTTTATCATCATCAAGTGTGAGGATTTTATCTATCTGTGCAATCCGATTTTTGTTTTTAAGGGTTTCCAGGACCTTTTTCTTATTAGTGCGGATAAAATCTATTGATATCATAAAATTGGTTTAAATAGGTAATAATTGCTAAATATGTATTTATGTATGTAATAGGTTTATATGTAAAAGAAACATAATAAACGTATTAATTCATTGTAACAAATCGGTTTTAATTTTTTGTATCAGTTGCTTTAATGCTTTAAGTCTGTGGTTTATATTTAGGTGTTCACTTTCTGTCAGCTCATCATAATATTTGTTGTACTTTTTTACAATAAATAAAGCACGATACGGGTAACCTTGAGTAGGTTTTCCGCTTGGGACTTCAGCAATAGAGCCTTTTATTCTTGCGCTTTGTGTTGCAATATATCCCGTTTTGGGATTTACAAAACAAAGCGATGTTTCCAAATAAGCAATTCTTTGTGAAGAAGAGAACGCGCTCATTTTATGTAATGTGTAAGATATAAGTTCATTGTCTGAAGCATTTTTTCCCATCCACCGTTTAGATTTTACTCCGGGTTCATTATTTAGGGAGGGGATAAGCAATCCACCATCATCGGCAATTGTAGGAATACGAGCGATGTTACTATAAAAGCGCGCCTTTAAAAGCGCGTTTTCTTCAAAAGTCGTACCGGTTTCTTCAGGGTCTTGATGAATATGTAGATCGGCAAGAGTTACTATGTTATAACCCTTATATTCAAGTTGTTTGATACCAAGTTTAAGTTCTGATAGTTTTGCTTTGTTGTGAGTAGCTAGAAGAATTTGTCTCATTTTTGAGATAGTTTTTTTGCAACCTTTTCAATGCCAAGACTAAGTATCAAATCTGCAGCTTTTGGACCATGCGATTTACCAAGTAGAGTTTGATAAAACGCTGTGAAAGCGTCTTTTGGTTTAATTCCGGATTTTTTAATTTGATCAAAAAATAAGTTTTGAAATGACTCTTGGTCAGTCTGCTTGCTTACTGTAAGTGATTTACCAAGGTCGAGAATAAACTGTTTTTGCGTATCCGTCGGAACGAATGTTTGTTGTTGAGCTGGTACAGTTTGTTCTGAAAGGGTATATTTTTCGAGATAGAGTTTCGCGAATTTTATACGTTCATCAAGAAGCAATTGTTCCTCAGGTGTTAGTGGTCGATTATACTGTTTTATAAAATGTTCTGATGGATTTTTATGTGATTTTAATATATTCGCGATAGTTCGAAATCTAAATAATGCGGGTCGTTTTGTTGGGCGTGGACGAACTGTAGAAAGCTCAATGATTCTAGCAAAATCTGATAGTACTTCCCCTTGTTTGCCGGTAGGTATCTTATTTTCCAATTTATCGTAATAAGCTGATAAACACCTATCGTGTTCATCGAATAAATTGGGAATGGTATCGCCAAACGGATTAAAGTCTAAATGAGTGTTTATTGGGGTTCTTACGATTAGAAATCTGAATACTTCTGGGGGGAGAATGCTTGCTACTTCCTTTGCTGATGATCCTATGCCTTTGGAAGATGACATTTTTTTACCTCCTATCGTAAACCATTCATATCCTCCCATTGCTTCAGGAGGTTTCGTATTCAATATTTCAGTACAAAAATGTGAGGCCATATCATACGACCCACCTGAAGACATATGATCCTTACCTGAAGATTCAATTGTGATGCCAATTAATTTCCAGTGTGCCGGCCAGTCAAGTTTCCAGGGGAGTTTTCCGTGTCCGTCATAGGGTGTGATTTTTCCCTCATATCCACATCCCGTTGCCCATTCAACCATATGAGGTTCACATCGATAATAGACATACGTACCATCCCATTTATACGCATTAGTGGTACCGATGTTTCCGCATTTTTCGCAAATGGGGTTAAAGGGAATCCAGTTTGACGCGCGTTCTGCTTTGGCAATGCGTTTATAGATATCTTTGACTTTATCCGCATTGTCCAAAAATAGCTTTATCACATCGTTCATTTTGCCTGACTCATATAATTCATGTGACCAAATGATGAGAGGAAAACAGTTTATACTGTTAAAAACAGTAATAAACTCTTTCGCGTAATATTCTGCAAAACTTTGATATCCGGGTTCAGGTGAAGGAACTTTGTACAGCGGTTGACCAGCGTACTTATTCCATTTCTTTTGAGGTAAATAACGAGGGATTGCATCCATAGGGTCCATATCGTTAAAGACATATGACGAAGTCACGTTAATGCTGTTTTCTTTGAGGACTTTATATATGAGATCATGAATTATGACTCCTCGCAAAGATCCTACATGGATTCTTCCTGACGGCGTTTTCATGTCGTCAACCCAATGAGAAGAAGACCTTTCGTGTTTTAATTTTTTTACTTCTCTATCAACCCAAATCATATTTAACCCATTAAGAAATCTTAAGTATTTTGTATTGAATTTTACCTGTTGGAACTTCAACTTCAATTAAATCTCCTACTTTTTTTCCCAAAAGAGCTTTACCAATTGGCGAAGTTGAAGATAGTTTTTTATTGAGGGGATCTGCTTCAAATTCTCCTACAACATGAAGATTTTCAATACCGCTGTTAATTTCAACCATCACTTGATTGCCAATTGATATCTCTGATTTTTCTATCGGTTTTTCAATAATTTCCGTATTAGTTATAACTTCTTCAAGTTCTTTTATTCTTCCTTCAAGAAGTGATAGTTCATCACGGGCTGTTGTGTAAGCACTGTTTTCAGACAGATCACCCATACTGCGTGCTCGTTGCAATTTTTCAACAGTTTGAGGTTTTTTTTCATTGATCAGAACCTCAAGTTCTTTTTTAAGTTCTTCAAAACCTTCTTTTGTGCATTGGATTTTTTTTATAGTCATGGCTTTATTCTATTATATCAATATTCCTTGAGTAATATCCATATGAATGTTACAATTATGCTACAAAAAGAGGTAATAAATAGGTTAGGTCCCATCGTCTAGAGGCCTAGGACGGCAGGTTCTCATCCTGCAAACACCGATTCGAATTCGGTTGGGATCACTCTTTTTTATTGACATCCTGCTGCTGAGTTGGTGTTTGTTCCGGCCGCAGCTTCATCCGTGAGAGAAAATGATACGGCAACATCTGATTTTGAGATTTCAGTCTCACAAAAGCCGGGTTTATCACTACTTGCGCAACAAAGAAGTTGTTTAATTGCGTTTGGTACTCTTCCGCCGAAATCAAATTCAGAAACAATTTGTTTTTCATTAGCCAGAAGAGTGGGGGAACCTGTAACTTTATATTTATTAGCCAAATCAAAATCTTTTTGTGCATATGCATTACCTCTTGCAGGATCAGTCATGCATGAGGTAAGGTTTGTTTTGTCTGCTCCGACTGTATCAAGACAACTTTCGGTCTTACCCTCTTGCATATAACACGATACATATGGCCAGTACAAATTAGATTGTTCCTCACGGATACAGATCTGACGAAGATTCTCCATTGCTTCTTTACCGCCCGGAGCTTGGTCATGCATTGAGGTGATTTTTCCGTCCTCAATAGATCCGATGTATCTGACTTTTAGGTATGAGGATAGTTCAGGAAGTTCAGCCAATGATTTTTTAAAGACCCGTTGCATTTGAACACCGAATGGACAGTCAGCTACGATAAAGGCGGTAAGGTTTGGTTTGTCCGATTTATTGACATCATTGCAGGTAAGTGCCTTAGTAGAAGCAGATGAGGCGGCTCCTTGTGCTTTTTCGACATCTTCCATTTTCACTCCTGAAGTAAACAGAATTTTACCATCGCGTGAAATATATGAAGTATATTTTTGATTATTAACCACCAATTCAAATTCAACAAGACCATTTGTTTCTTTAGCACTCGTTACTTCAATTTTAGTGCTTGGATTATTAACTACTTTTTTTACTGCTTCTGGTATGATTTTATTTTTCATATCTGCCATACTCGGTCCTGACATGTTTGTTAATCGGAGAAACATAAACAAAACAACAAGAAGACCAATAAAAAGAACCGGTACCCAGTTATTTTTTAATATCGATACATTCATTTTTTTCCCTTCAGTCTCAGGAGACTTTGAGTGTGTTGTTAATTTTTTCATAGTACATTATTTATACTTCATTTTTTTAAAATGTCAACTCATATTTATAACGTATAAGTTTATCAACAGAGAGCGGTACCTGCTTTGATTTTTTTTGGGATTTTTATCAGATTAAAATGATCTGGAGTGTTAGTAGCAAAAATCATACCGTTTGAAAAACGACCCATAAGTTTTTTTGGTTCAAGGTTAGCAATAAAGAGATATTTATTTCCGATCAGTTTTTCAGGTTTATATTCACGTGCAATACCCGAGAGAATTTCAACTACACCGTAATCTGTACCGAAATCAACATGTAAAACGAGTAAATTTTTTGATCCTTCAAGATGTTGTGCTTCTTTGATTTCTCCAACTCGTAAGTCAAGCTTCTGAAAATCGCTATATGTACAGTTTTGTTTTTTCATATGTATTTTGTATTGAATTTTTAATAATATTATTTTGCATATATGCGGTACAGGTTTGAACCAATTTTTTCCGTTTTATAAATTGTCAAAGATCGGATTTGGGAAGTGTTTTGAACATGAGGTCCTCCACAAAATTCCTTTGAATAATTCCCAATGAAATACACTTTTACCATATCCGGATATTTTTCTCGGAAAAAGTGTTTTGCTCCGATTTTTTCCGCTTCGGTTTTGGGTAGAATCTTAAATTCAACGGGAAGAGCTTCTTGTATTTTTTTGTTAACGATCTGCTGCACA
>CAZYXQ010000035.1:0-9833 GCA_964651235.1 uncultured Gammaproteobacteria bacterium | reverse complement strand
ATTATTTGTTCTCCAGGAGACGTACATAATCTATGGAACAAAACTGATAAAGATTTTAAGTTGCTTGTTTTTAAAATTAATCTGCCTGAGAATGACGAGGATAGTAATTGGCAAGAATCATAAAATATGGTCACTCAGAAACTTATTGATGATATAAACAAATTTGCCACAAGTCAGTCTGAACTATATGGAGTTCCTTCATTATTCCAATTAAATCTTTCAAGAAATAAGGGACAATTATTAGCAAAGAAATTAAATGCAAATGAAAAGATAGTACTGCTTGGAACACTGCTTATGGACTGTATGCTTGGACCTGCATTCAAGGCAGGAAAATTACAAGAACATGTATCAATGAGTGTTTCTAAAGCAGACGAATTTCTGTCAAAAAATTCTGATATCGCTGTGGAAGAAAAAATAAATATATTGAAATGCATTGAACAACATCATGGAGCAAAAAATTTCTTTTCGCTCGAAGCAGAGATTTGTTCGAATGCTGATTGCTATCGGTTTGCCTCAGTAAGTGGTTTTTTAGGAAGTCTTGCATATGGACCAAACCTGCCATTTGAAGCACGAATCAAACTGCTTAGTAATAAAGCAGATGAAAAATGGAATCTTATTACCATAGATTCTGTAAAAAAGGAACTCACTCCTCAATATAAATCCATAAAACAACTGCTTGAGTTAAATAGGTAGAGATCGATTTACTATACTAAATTTGTGCGTAAAAGGTTCTAACGCCCTTAATTACTCTGGACCAGCTTTTTACGTTCTTCTGACAATCTACTTTTTTATCTTAAAACGGACGTAAGAACCCTTATTGATTTATTTAATGTTTCCAAGTAGTATATGAATATGCGTTCATATAACTGTTGTACTGCAAATAAGTACGAATTTAACAAAGTGACCCCCCTTACTTCCCTCCTTAAGCTCATCGGTGTTGAGAGTAGATTGAAGATATTATGTATTCTCCGGCAAGGAAGTCACTGCGTATGCGAAATTGAAAAACATATAAACGAATCTCAAAGTCTTATATCCCACCATCTCAAAGACCTGAAGGAAGCAGGACTCATTCAGGATGAAAAAAAAGGACAGTTCGTCCATTACAAGCTAACAGAAAACGGAAAACATATTATTAGTTCATTATTCAAGCTATGAAAATACAGGTGTTAGGAAGTGGATGTGTTACGTGTAAAAAGCTACATGAGATCGCTCAAAAAGCAGCAGCAGAGATGGGAATAAAAGAACAAGTTGATTATCTTACTGGATCAGAAGGAACCCAGGCAATTATTGAGATGGGAATTATGCAGTCTCCTGTTTTGGCAGTAAACGGTGAACCTGTCATGACAGGGTTTACTCCGGATATTGAGAAAATAAAAAAAGCAATATCTACAGGAATGCAAGTCAAAGATAAATCATCAAAATGTAACTGCGGAGGTAAGTGCTCTTAAACACTTATGGATATCTTTATAACAATTCAACAATTTGCAGATCTTATTACCTATCGATTGTTTCGGATAACACCACATTCATATTGGGGAGATGCGATTAATTTTTTCATTTATGACGTTATCAAAATTGGACTCTTGCTTGTCATAATAAACTACTTTATGGCTTTCGTACGGTTTTCCTTTCCCATGGAAAAAGTAAGGGATATTTTAATCAAACGAAGATGGTTTGGGTTAGATTATCTCTTTGCCGCACTTCTTGGAGTGGTGACACCTTTTTGTTCCTGTTCATCTATTCCTCTTTTTATCGGTTTTATCGGTGCGGGTATACCGCTTGGAGTAACATTTGCCTTCCTTATCAGCTCCCCTTTGGTAAATGAATCGTCTCTCTACTTGTTTCCAGCGATGTTTGGGATGAAAATAACTATTATCTACAATACTTTGGGGATTGTTATTTCTATGCTTGGTGGAATTATAATCCAAAAACTTGGAATGGAGAAATATATCAAACCTGAGCTTTTGAAATTCAAAACAAAAAAACAAGTTATACAGGAAAATGGAGGAAGTCCTTTATCCTTGAAGGAACTTCTTGTCTATTTCTGGAATGATGGGATGAATATTACCAGGAGTGTATTTCCCTATGTTATTTTGGGAATTGGAATCGGCGCACTCATCCATGGTTTCGTTCCCGCAAGTCTTGTTGAAAAATATTTAGCAATTAAAGCATGGTGGACTATTCCACTCGCCACATTTCTGGGTGCTCCTTTATATGCCAATTCTATAAGCGTTATTCCTATTATGGAAGCGTTAGTTAAAAAAGGGATACCAATGGGAACAGCTCTTTCCTTTATGACTGCCGTTGTTACCGTTTCCATACCGGAATCAATGATTCTCAAAAAAGTAATGAAATGGCAACTGCTTGCTGCGTTCTTTGCAATAACCCTCATCGGTATCATGATAATGGGCTATGTTTTCAATGCGATTCTTTAGTAATTTACTATACTAATTTTGTGCGTAGAAGGTTCTGACGTCCTTCAGGAGCCTGGACCATCCTTCGCTAAAGCACAGGATAGCAGGCCAACAAAGATAAGTTTTACACTTACATTCTCTGAAACAATAATACCTCCGGATACGATATCGGTTATACAAATGATTAAAGAAAAGTTAAAATCATGATATGACCGTATTTTCCTCTGTTAAATTTGTTTTATCTCGGACATGGAAAGCATCAAAAGGAATATTTATTTTATTTGTAATTATTCAAATAATATTGGGATTTTTGTATACGGGTACTATTTTTTTCTATTCTGCAATTATTAATGCCGCAACCGGTAAAAGTACTCTATTTGGTTTTGGAATTTTAGGAATTATTGTCATTCGTTTTATGTATGAAGCGGTTACAAATATCATAGAGAAATTTAGAGAATATATTACAAACATACTGGATATTAAACAGGCAATATATAACAACCAAGACTTTATTCGAAAACTCTCTACGTTCGATCTCCCGACTTATGAAAACCCAGAAAAAAACGATCTTATTTGGCGGACATTCAATCGATTCCAAATGCAATTCAAATGGTATATGCAATATTCCGTTGAATTTCTCCAAAGAATTATCATGTTCTTGGTTATTTTATCGATCTTCATAGTCGGATCTCCTATTATTGCTTTGATTGTACTTGTCGCACACATAATACCACTCGTGATACGAATGCGACTTGGAGAATACTCATTTACTATTTACCGAGCAGACTCGAATCTGAGAAAGAGATTCGAATATTTAAATCAAATTATTTGTGGACGAGACACTCTTCCCGAGATTAAGTTATTTCATGCATTTGATTATTTTAGATTAAAGCTCATAGCTCTTTATAAACAATTTACTGAAAAAGAAATGGCTCAATTTAAAAAAAGTTGGATTATTCTCTCATTTGTTGAATTGCTACCTATTATTTCTATTTTTCTATTTCTGTTGGTAACAGCACAACAATTACTCCATCACGAGATTACAACGGGAGTTTTTGTTCTTCTCTATATCAATGTATTCTGGTTCTCTAGTAATCTTCAACAACTAATGAGAACATTCGGACAACTTGTTGCAGATAGTCCTTTTATTCAAGATTCTGTGAAATTTTATGAAATAAAAAATACAATAGTTTTCAAGAACATGTCTCACGACAAAAAGTTAGATCTCATTAAAAAATTAAATAAGCCTTCGATATCACTTGTGAATGTTTCTTTCTCCTATCCAAACACATCAAAAATCGTTTTGAAACATATCAACCTCACAATTCCCTATGGTCAAAACATAGCACTTATTGGTGAAAACGGTGCAGGAAAAACAACACTAGTTAAATTACTTTTACGAATGTACGAACCCACCGAGGGAAGTGTCTTTATAAATAATATTGACATAAAAGAAATTCCGGAGGATGTCCTCCTGCTTATCTTTTCAACCTTATTCCAATCTTTTGGCAAGTTTTATCTCACAATTAGAGAAAATCTAAATATGGCTGCTGGCAAAAATGAAGACGATAGGATATATGAAAAAGTACTTAAATTATCTAATGCGTGGCAATATGTTAAAAATTTCTCCGATACGATCGATCAGCAACTGGGTCCACAGTATGAAAATGGAGTTGATCTTTCAGGAGGTCAGTGGCAACAACTGGCTATAGCTCGAGCCTATATGAAAAAAGCCCCTATCCTAATACTGGATGAGCCAACATCAGCTATTGATGCAAAAGCAGAAACAGAGATCTTTGATAGATTACATCATGAAACAAAAGAAAATACAGTAATTTTTATCTCTCATCGTTTTTCAACAATTAAAGATGCGGAGCGTATTATTGTGATAGATAAGGGAACAATTATGGAAGACGGTAATCACGATCAACTTATGCAAAATAACGGAATATATGCTTTACTTTATTCCTTACAGGCTGAGCGGTATTTGAGGGTTAAAAAATGAAATTATTACAACTTCTCAGTTATTTGAATTTAATAAATTTGCGTATAGAAAGTTTTGATGTTGTCCAAAAATCTGGACTATTAAATTACCATTAATATAATGGTAATTAGTGTTAAATAAACTAAAATCCTTTGGAATTCTGATAAAATAAGAGGTTGGTGTTTATCAATTAATTCTGAATGATAAAGAAACACCCGTTTTTACTAGAATCTTTCTTGGATTGGCCGTAGCTTATGCAGTTTCACCAATAGACCTAATACCTTATTTTATCATTCTTCCTATCCTTTTTTTAGTTGCTCTTCAATGTATTCCTCAAAAAATTATTAATAAACATAGAAAACCAATAACTACTTTATTGTAATGATTGATTTTGAATATAAAGAAAATGAAAAACTATAATCCATGAGGAAATTTTTCATAATCCATTACACCACTCTTACGAATAGTTGTGAGGGCCTTTGTGTATTCAATCAACACTTTTAAAGCATAATCTGTACGATCAGCGACTCTTCTGTCAAGAAGTACATCATTCACTAAGACTTTTTCAACTTGATCAATAAATATACTTTCAGGAATAACAACAAAATGTTTGTTTTTATAACCCATCATACGCATTTGTAGAAGCGGATACCTTCCGCCACGTCCGGTACTAACTGCAACCGGTAAAACAGGTTTATCGGCTAATTCTTTTTTCACATAATGAAATAGATTGTGCAAACCAACACTAAACATCCCGTCCCATTCAGGACTGACAAATATTAAACCATCGCTTTTTTCTAAGGTTTGACTCATTCCCTCCCACGGTTTTTTCCAGCAACCGTCACTTGTTGCATTATATATGGGTAATTGTTTTTCATAAAGGTCAAGAATGGTATTTACAACTCCAATATTATTAAGACGACTTGACAAGTAGTTTGAAACCCTACGGGAGTTTGATGAATCACGGGTACTTCCAGAGATAATAACTATCTTCATTATGTGAAGTATAATACAATTTTATTGGATTGTTATATATAAGCTACCTACAATATTTTTCTTAAGTATAAAAATCTCTTAGAACTCTCCATTTTGCCATGCAATAAAAGCAGTTAAAATGTTTGAGGTCCGCTCATCTAATGAAGCTTCCATCCTTTGAGATTGAATATATTGATCCAATTCCTTACTCATCTCTAAATATGCTCCCCTTTTTTCTGTGTCAGGCTGTGCAGTCGCAATAATCGTCATCACCAAGTCGGAAAAAACTCTGCTACCCTCTTCGTCACCAAACTGCTTTTTGCACCAATCTATACCCCGACTTCCTGACATGGGAGGGTGTATTACAACACGCGGATGATCTTCTCCGATCACTGTTGTAACCGGAACAACATATCCGGCCCTTGCTGCAAAGTTACTTAATCCGGATCGCGCTTCCTGCATGGTTGTGTTTCTTGTCCCTTGCGGATAGAGAAACAAGACTCCCGAAGGAGAAGTTAATATCTCATTACCACTGCCTATTGCTGCTTGATTATACGCTGTTCGCTCTTCTTCATCCTGCTCATATTTTGGAGTTTTTACGAATAAAGGCTCTGCATGATGATGTGCGATAATTTCACGAATCACATATCCGATTGGCTTCTTTTTTTCAGGAGAAAAACTATGACCTAATAATACTCCTGTTCTTTTTCTGTTTGCCAACTTTGTGACGATGTTTGAGGTCCATGTGGTTGACAATGTGTCTGGGTGATCAGACACAAAAAGAATTGAATCTCCCCCACCAAGAATTTCATCAGCTTGTTTTATATACTCATCTCCCATATATTCCACACGACGCAAATATAATTCTGCGATATTGGAAAATACTGTTCCCGGTAAGGTCTTTAGGATTTCTTGGTTACTCATAAGAGCGCCTTTTTCTATCTATGATCTCAAAAATGAGTAATATATATAGTATTAGCATTGAAAAAAATCCTAATGAACTCATGAGGAAATGTAATACCAATGGTACTTTCAATAATCCATATAGTCCGATATAAAGGGGAAATACGATGCTTACTATACATGAAAAGACAAACATGAGCTGAAATATTTTATTCCGACTACTCATATGTTTAAATAAATACAAATATGTAAACAGTGAAGGCGCCATGTTCCAGAACGAGTTTTTTCCTCCAATAAGTAATGCGGACATAATCCACAGTAATGAAATTTGTTCATAGAGTTTTTTATTTTTTCTCGATGTAAATGTGATTGCTAGAGTTACGAGAAGCAAGATGCTTGATAGAAGTAAGGAACCATACTGACTCTGATGAGGCGTCACTAGTCTTGAAACAAACCCATTAATTGATTGGTTCGTTATGTATGGATCAAACTCATTCTGAAGGCTCGGTAGGACGTGTTGTATATAAAATGTAATATACTCCCCTTTTTGCGGTACAGCTTGCAGAAAAAATAACGAAATAAAACATACCGTAAAAATTGCAATTCGTTTCCACTTTTTTTGTAATACTTCTCTTATCAAGAATAGAAATGGATATACTTTTATCCATCCCGCAGTTGAGAGCAACAACATTTGCATAAACGTATTACGGGAATAGACATAAACATATAAACACCATAATATAATAATATTGACTTGCCCTGCCAGAAGACTCCCGTAAACCGGTCCAAAAAAAACACAAAATAGGAAAATGAAGGGATTATGAAATATGTTATTTGTTTTCCGAATATGTATTAAAAGAAGAAAATATAATATTACTTGAATCAAAAAAAAGCCAATGGCAGCTACATGTGGAGGTATAAAAGAACCTAATGAAAACACCTGAGCCAATAAAGGAGGGTAACTATATCCGGTACCCCATAAAAATGTGAGATGAAAATACGTTGCTGTTTGTATAAATTGTTTACTTACCGTGTATATCTGCTCACCTTTGAGAAACAAGATACCGGCTATAAAATATGAATAAAAATCATTAAACATAACACATGGTAGATTGACTACACTGTATTATATACAAATACTGCCCTATAGAGATATCTTTGTTTCATTTCCTGGTATACTATATTTTTCATACTATGACAGGAACACTTATCAATGCAGGTGCGATAATTACAGGTAGTATTTTGGGTATCGTTTTGAAAAATCGGTTTTCAACCAAAATTCAACACATTGTCTTTCAAACACTCGGTCTTTCTACCCTTCTTATTGGTATTCAAATGGCTTTAAAAGTACAAAACATCCTTACTCTTATTTTTAGTCTTCTGCTGGGTGGAATAATAGGTGAATACATGAAGCTTGAAGATAAACTCGAACAGTTTGGAACCTGGCTCAAACACAGGGTAAAATCCAAAGACACCCGCTTTACTGAAGGATTTGTCGCTGCATCTATTTTATTTTGTGTGGGGGCCATGGCAATCATGGGTTCACTTGATGAGGGAATCCGCGGTGACTTCACAATCCTTTCCACCAAATCCATCCTTGACGGGTTTGCCTCAATAGCATTTGCAGCTAGCTACGGAGTTGGGGTCGCATTTTCCGCCCTTCCCATACTAATTTATCAAGGAGGGATTACCATCCTTGCCCGGTACACACAAGGTTTCTTTACTCCATATATGATTCAACAACTTACTGCTGTTGGGGGTCTTCTTATCGTGGGAATAAGTATCAATCTCCTCGAAATAAAAAAAATAAAAGTGACCAATATGCTCCCGGCTCTCATTTTTATTATCTTCCTCAGTTTGTTTTTTAAGTAATACTTGTTATACTCTTTTTGTGATATCGTATCATAAAGCAAGTCCCGTTGATATTTCAGATATAAAAAATCTTCTTTACGTCACATGGATCAAAACATATTCCGATATCTACTCAAAAAAGGCAATTGATACAATAACCTCAATTTGGCATTCTCCCCAATTATTAAAAAAACAAATACAAAATCCAGCTGTCACATTTCTTGTGGCAAAAGAAAATAAACGCATCATTGCAATGTGTAATGCGATTTATAAAGAAAAAGGTAAGATTCTCAACATCCAACGTCTTCATGTTTCCCCTGAATATCAGGGAAAGGGTATTGGATCGTCTCTTTTAACACGTGTAATACACAGAAACAAAGATGTTTTATCAGTTACGCTTGAAGTAGAAAAACAAAATCATAATGCAATTGCTTTTTATAAAAAAAATGGTTTTAAAATCACCGATGAAAAATCATTTATTGTAAAAGGGGTTGTTATGCCATGTTATATAATGAGGAAACCACTTACAATCATATGAAACATGCAATTATTCTCCATGGCGGCCCAAGCAAGAAAGAGTATTATGATCCCGAAAGTCCCAGCATGAGCAATGCGCACTGGATCCCTTGGCTCCAAGCTCAGCTTCTTAAAAAAGATATCGCAGCTTATACACCTGAAGTACCAAACTCATATGACCGGAATTGGGCTACATGGATTCACGAGGTTGAGCGGTTTGAAATAGGACCCCATACTATACTTGTAGGCCATAGTACAGGCGCCGGTTTTTTTATGAAATATCTTTGCACACATCCTGATTTGATTGTGAATAAAGTAGTCCTTGTGGCACCCTGGATTGACCCTGAGAGAAAATACACCAAGAATTTTTTCGATGATTTTACATTTGACCCGCAACTTGTGAACCGAACCAAAGGTATCACCATTTTTAATTCAGATAATGATGAAGACAGTGTGCATCACAGTGTTTCAATAATCCGAAAACATACTCATGGAATTTCATATAAAACGTTTCATGGCTATGGTCATTTTACTTTCAATGATATGCACACCACAAAGTTTCCTGAGTTATTAGATCAATTAGTTTCCTAATCTTTGTTTGGTTTGTATGTTATTTATATCATTTATTAATAAAATAATATGTTTCTAAAACTATACTTTTTAACCCTTCCCGTTTTTTTTCTCATTGACATGATCTGGTTGGGACTTGTTGCAAACAAGTTTTATCAAAAGCATATTGGGTTTCTCATGACAACTCAGGTCAACTGGGCTGCAGCAATACTATTTTATCTTCTGTTTATCGCAGGACTTGTTGTGTTTGTGATATCCCCCGCCCTAGAAAAAAACTCACTGATACAGGTAATTGGTATGGGTACATTATTTGGTCTGATAACCTATGCGACATACGATTTAACAAATCTTGCAACTCTGAAAAACTGGCCTCTTATTGTCACGATTGTCGATCTTATATGGGGAACTGTTTTGGCAGCTTCTGTCTCAACAGTAAGTTTCCTTTTTGCCCAAACATTTCAAGTCAAATAATTATATATCTTGATTTTTATCTATTACTTTAGTAGTATTAGTATATTATGAATTCATGCCCCATTATGTTTACTCCAAATGAAGGATCATTAGATAGAAAAATTCGGATTATCCTGGGGTTTATCCTGATACTTCTATCCGCATTTGTT
>CAZYXQ010000034.1:0-10209 GCA_964651235.1 uncultured Gammaproteobacteria bacterium | reverse complement strand
ATAAGGCAATAGAAGTAAAAAAAACTCCCCCCAAGAAAGAACGCACGGTAAAACGGGAAACTACTGATCAAAAAGAACCGGAGCATACTCTTGAAGAGCGTTTAAAGGAAGATCTTAAGATGAGTTACGAAGCAAAAGGGATTTTGGATGTCACGTTTGGCGGGTATGGATTTTTACGAAAGGATTATGCGATAAATCCGAATGAAGACATCTATGTATCAACATCCCAGATACGCAGATTTTGGTTACGGAAAGGAGATCTGGTTGAAGGATTAGCCCGTCCGCCTAAAGAAGGAGAACGCTTTCACTCCCTTCTCCTGATTAAAAAAATCAATGGGGTTGAGCTTACAGAAGATCAAAGCAGACAACGAAAAAATTTTGACAGTTTAACATCTTTACACCCGAATAAACACATGAAGCTTGAGACGGGAAAAGATGTTCTTTCGACACGTATCATAGACTTGATTGCTCCTGTTGGATTTGGACAGAGAGCTCTTATCGTATCTCAGCCTAAAGCCGGTAAAACAACGTTTTTGAAAGAAATGGCCGAAGCGATGACTGTAAATTATCCGAAGGTAAAATTAATGGCAATTCTTATTGGAGAACGGCCTGAGGAGGTTACAGAAATAAAGAGATTTATTAAAGGTGAAGTAGCTGCTTCAAATTTTGATGAATCGCCCCGACAGCAGGTTAAAGTTGCTCATCTTGCACTTGATCGGGCTCGACGTATGGTTGAGATGGGTGAGGATGTTGTGATATTGCTTGATTCAATTACGCGTCTTGCAAGAGCATTAAACCTCTCGGTTGATAACAGGTCAAATGGTGGCCGTGGGACGGGCAGAAGTATGTCCGGAGGATTTGATCAGGCAGCACTTTTTCCCGCAAAAAAATTCCTCGGAGCCGCACGTAACTGTGAAGAAGGAGGAAGTCTGACCATTATTGGTACTGCACTCATAAAAACTGAATCACGCATGGATGATCTGATTTATGAAGAATTCAAGGGGACCGGCAACATGGAAGTTCACCTTGACCGCGGATTTGCAGATCGAAGGATTTATCCCGCCATTGATGTGGAAAAATCAGGCACCCGACATGAAGAACTGCTTTTTGATGCAGAGACTCAAAAAAGAATCAACACGTTGCGGAGAATGCTTTCCCTTTTAACTCCCGAAGAGCGTCTTACCGCACTGATTGATAAACTTTCTAAAACAGCAAATAATGCTGAATTTTTAGAAAGTCTTAATAAGGGAGCATGAGGTGAAATCAATTTGATCGACTGTTATAATGCATGACATGGTTTTACGTCATTTGTTGTACCGGATTATCGCATGCGTTTTGCTTCTTTTTTTAACCCCGTGTTTTCTTCTATTGTATATATTAGTTAAAACTGATTCTCCGGGACCATTTTTTTTTGTTCAAAAACGTTTGGGTAAGGACAAAAAACCCTTTTTGTTATATAAAATACGTACCATGCATGTTGATGCAGAGCGGGTAAGAAAGAAATATCTTCGACTTAATGAGGTTGATGGACCGGTATTTAAAATTCGCGATGATCCACGTTATACTCGGGTTGGAAAGCGATTGTCGCATCTTGGTATCGATGAGATCCCGCAACTTATAAATGTGGTGCGTGGTGAGATGAGTTTGGTGGGTCCACGTCCCTTACCGGTGTATGAAGCGCGTCGTATCCCAAGTCAATATAAAGTACGTTTTTCAGTGCTGCCAGGTATGACGAGCGAGTGGGTGATAAGAGGCTCTCACAAACTATCTTTTTCAACGTGGATGAAGCTTGATTTGGCATATGTGAAACAGAATAGCTTATCTGGTGATCTTCGCATATTTTTCAAAACCGTGCAAGGTTTGATATCACAGATCTCTTGACAAATACTTCTGAAAGGTATACTCTATACTAGTATCGAGTATAAGGGGATGAGGAGTCTTAATAGTTTATTGATATAAGTATGGATCTTGATCAGCGGATTAACCGGATTGTTGGACAGTTAAAGGGTGTTCAGAAGATGGTGCACGAGAAGCGTGAGTGTGGCGATGTGTTGCAGCAGGTTTCAGCAATAAAGAAAGCGATCGATGGGCTTTCAAAAGAAATTGTAGTCTCGAACATGTGTGAATTTTTACCTGAAAAAGATGTAACACGAGTTGAACGGATGATAAAACGGGCGATAAGCCTTTAAAGATATACAAATTACAATTCATATTCATTTACATATGAGTACAATGAGCGATGTTGAGAATGTCATTATTATCGGAGGAGGAGCAGCAGGACTATCTGCTGCCATTTATCTTGCACGGGCAGGTCTGAAACCACTGTTATTTGCCGGTTCACCCCCCGGGGGTCAACTCACCGTAACCAGTGAGGTTGAAAATTTCCCAGGTCACACTTCAATTTTAGGCGCTGAACTTATTGACAAGATGAGAAAACAGGCACAACAGTTTGGAACACAAATAAGAGATGAGAATGTTCTCAAAGTATCAACAGAAAATACTCCTTTTGTTGTGGAATCTTTAAAGGGAACTGTTAAAGCAAAAACCATACTTATTGCAACTGGGGCTAAGGCATTATGGCTTGGACTTGAGTCTGAAAAAAAACTCCGTGGAAAAGGAGTTTCAGCCTGTGCTACCTGTGATGGATTTTTTTTTAAAGATAAGGATATTGCGGTAATAGGAGGTGGTGATACTGCTCTGGAAGAGGCGTTAACCCTGACTAAATTTGCCCGAAAAGTATATATAATTCACCGACGTGATAGTTTTAAAGCTTCAAAAATAATGCAGGAGCGGGTGATTCATCATCCAAAGATTTCTATCGTTTGGAATGCAAGAGTAAGCGAGATAGTAGGGGAAGCCAAAGTAGAAGGGATACGTGTTGCAATAAAAGATGAAAAAGAAGAATCTATCGCAGTGCAGGGTGTATTTGTAGCCATTGGACACAAACCAGACACAGATCTGTTTAAGGGTATGATTGAACTTGATGAAAAAGGATATGTGATAACAACTCAAAGACTGGGGTTTGAGGTGTTAAAACTCAAAACTCAAACAAATCCCAAATCTACAAATCAAGAGTCAAAATGGGAGCAAATAATAAGCAAATTTAATAATACATATCAAACTAGCACATCTATTCAAGGGGTATTTTCCGCAGGGGATTGTGTCGACTCGGTTTATAGACAGGCAACAACCGCTGCGGGGATGGGCGTTGCAGCATCACTTGATATTGAGAGATGGCTTGAAAATCAAAAATAAGTGAACAATCAATAATCAAAAAGCAAACATGAAGGTTAAAGGTTTAAAGTTTTATATATGTAACTTAAACATTTTTTATTGTTGACTTTTATCTTTGATTTTTGACCTTTGCCTTTTGATTTAGATTTATTATTTATATTTCATAAATATGACAAATACAGGAATACAGATGCTTGAGTCTGCGAAAGCAATCATGAGAAAGACTGCAAAACAGCTTCACCTGACCGATGAACAGCTTGAGCGGCTACTTGAGCCTGAGGTTATCCACGAGTTCAATTTTGAAGTGATGATGGATAAGGGTAATCTCCGGCTTTTTAAGGGTTATCGAATTCAGCACAACAGCAATCTTGGTCCTTATAAGGGTGGAATACGATTTCATAAAGGGGTTTCGCAAGAGGAAGTGCAGGCTCTTGCGACCTTGATGACCATAAAATGTGCAGTTGCGGGTATTCCGTATGGCGGTGGAAAAGGAGGAGTTGTTGTAGATCCTAAAACACTTTCAGAACATGAACTTAAGGCAGTTTCAAAAGCATACGTTCGGGCAATTTCATCAGTTATTGGTCCCTATGTCGATGTTCCTGCTCCTGACGTCAATACTAATCCGAAAATTATGAGGTGGATGGTGGAAGAATATATTCAAACTCAAAAGTCAAAGCTCAAAACTCAAACGCACAACTCACAAATAATAAGTCAAAGAAAAAATGAGTTATATGCGACGTTTACCGGAAAACCGGTTGATATGGGCGGAACTTTAGGTCGTACTGAGGCAACAGGGAGAGGGGGGGTTATTATTTTGAAAGCGCTTCTTTCAAGGTTAAAATCACAAATTACAAATAACCCTTCGACAATGCTCAGGGCAAGCAAATTACAAACAAATTCCAGTAATCCAATAATCGCAGACAATTCATGGGAAAATGTAACTATTGCTATTCAGGGATTCGGTAATGTTGGATATTATTTTGGCACAATCGCATCTGAAGCGGGGTTTAAGGTAATCGCGGTTTCAGACTCCAAGGGGGGTATTATGAGTAACAACCATACATCTCTTGATCTACCGCTCATTTCAGATTGTAAAAAGAACAAGGGAACGTTAGCTGGATGTTATTGTGCAGGCGGTGTATGTGATTTAAAAAATGGGAAGGTTATCACAAATCAAGAACTACTAGAATTGCCGGTTGATATTCTTGTTCCTGCGGCACTTGAAAATGTGATCAATGCTCAAAATATGCACAAAATCAGAGCAAACATCATAATCGAAATGGCAAATGGTCCGGTGACAGAAGAAGCATATGAATATCTGACAAAAAAGGGTGTAATAATCGTTCCGGATGTGTTAGCCAATAGTGGTGGAGTGACAGTTTCATATCTCGAATGGTATCAAAATATAAAAAATCAACACTGGACAGAAAAACGCGTAAATGCGAAGCTCGAAAAGATGATGATTCATGCATTTGAGGCAATCTGGAAAACGTCAACAGAAAAAAAACTTTCCCTCAAACAAGCCGCATTTGAAGTTGCGATATTAAGAATTCTGAAAAAAGAGAAATAAGGCTCGTATTGTATAATTAGAGTCTATATGTTACGAAAAGAACTGGAAGAATTTGTACGATATTTTGCACAGTATTTATTTTCACGCATCATACAATTTGGGCATTGGTTTGAAGGGTTAAAGGACATTGTAGTAGCGCTCCTTATCGTAAAGAGGGGTAAATATTCGTCTTCGTTCCTGAACACTTCTTTTTTTATTCTGGTGGGTGCTGCGTTTATTGCCGGTCCAATCATTGCAGAAAATAATCCGTTCGTACCTCTTTTTGAGAGCAGGTATCAACCGGTCAATCAGTCGACTGTTGTTTCGTATAATCCCTATGATACTGCACTTTCAACGGTTATCTCTTCAAAACCACGTGATAAGATAGTTGATTATACAGTCGTGTCGGGCGATACTCTTGAATCAATCGGAAAAAAATTCGGAATCTCCATTGATACCATCAAGTGGGCAAACAGTATCAAAACCGATGTAATAAAACCAAATGAAGTACTGAAGATACCACCTGTTACCGGTGTAGTGCACAAGGTGGCATCAGGTGACAGTGTTTATACCATTGCTAAAAAATATAACACATCAGCCCAGAATATCGTGAACTTTATATTTAACGAGTTCACTGACGCAGACACATTCGGTTTGCAGGTGGGACAGATAGTATATGTACCGGACGGAGTCATAGAAGAAGAAAAACCGAAGTATTTTGCACAAACACCAACGTATGCTCAGGTTCAGGCAGGTGTACAGGGGACATCAAGTTTTGTATGGCCAACCAACGGCATAATTACCCAGTATCCAACCTGGTATCATATGGCTCTTGATATCGCAAATAATGCACAACCTCCGATTCTTGCGTCAGATACAGGCACTGTCACATTTGCCGGTTGCGTACAGTATGGATACGGTTGTCATGTACTTATTGATCATGCAAACGGATTTCAAACTCTGTACGGACATATGTCAGCAATAGCAGTCTCTGCAGGACAGGCTGTATCTCAAGGTCAACAGATCGGAAACATGGGTTCAACCGGTCGTTCAACAGGAACACATCTTCATTTTGAAATACGATCCGGAGGAGTACTCCAAAATCCGCAAAGTTATTTAAAGTAACTTATTGAGCTTCGGGGCTCGCTTCTTTCGGTAGCTCGATCTTTGGTTCAAGCGTATCTGCAACCGGTGGAGTCGGGATACTTAAACTTCCTTGTTCTTTGGTAGCTCCTTCGGTAGCTTGCTCGTCTTCAGGAAGCATCTTTTTAAACTCATTCAGGTCCTGAAGTGCTTTTTTATAGTCAGTCTCTTCTTTTTTTGGATCAAGAAGTGAGACCGTACTTTGCATTGCTGATGCTGCTCGTTGATAGTCCTTTTTTTGATAGGCAGCCCAACCGAGATTGTAGTATGCATTTGCCCAATCTGGTTTGATAGCAATTGCCTGTTCAAATAACTTAATGGCTTCGTCGTAATTTTTAAAAGAGAACATGACTCCTCCCAAATTGAGTCTGTATGAAGGATTCTGCGGATCAAGTACAATAGCCCGTTGATATGCAGATACTGTCCATGCATCTGCACCCTGTGCAACATTGATGATATTACGGTAAATTGCCGCAAGGTTTTCCCAGTTACTTGCTTTTTGTGGATTAAGAGTAGCGGTTGCTTTTGCTTCTTCAATTGCTGCTTGTAGTGCTTGTGCAATGGTTTGACGCTCAGCTTCTGTAAGTTCAGGTTTTTTACCCTTTTTATCCGGTTCTTGATTTAATTTTGATGCGACATTATTTGCAATCAACAGATTGACCTGAGAGAAATTTGTCCGGTACCGTTCGATGTAGGGATTGATAAGAATGGCTTTTCGCATATTATCATACACGTTCTTAAGATTTCCGTTTTCTCCCAATGCATTGAGAGATTGCTTAAATGCAATTTCAGCCCCATATGCTCTCCCGGAGAAATAACCCATGGCACCGACTCCTAGGAAACCCAAAACCAGGACGACAATATAGAGGGGAAGAATCTTAGCGGTATCAATATGTGTTATCTTTGATTCATCATGTGATTTTGGAAGACCTATTCCTCCCATGAGCAGGAATAACAAAAAGAGTGTGATAATCGATGGGGGGAAAAAAAGAAAGACACATACAAGATATACTGCCGGTAAATAGTGATACATCCCTCGGGTTGTATTTCCTACACCCTGTTTGATGACTTGGAGTAATAACAATACAAAAGCTGCTGCTCCAAAAAGTCCCATTTCAGTCACAACATGCAGAACCGTTGATCTTGAAGCGTTAAATGAGCTTATCTGCCATAGATTGGTATTGTTATAGCTAGCATCTTTTATTCGGGTAAACATTGATGCATAATTGTCTACACCTACTCCAAAGAGCGCGGTAAGGGGTTGTTTAAATGTTTCTACTGCACCATACCAGGAGAGGTGAAAGGGGGTAAGGATAAAAGCTTCTTTTGTTTTAAAATATGAGAAAATGACTACTCCTATTCCAATAAGACTAAGCGCGAGGACAACAAGAGAAATCATGTTGTGTGTGGTTCGTTTCGTTCCTTTTGAAAAAATTTCAGAGAGTGCGATCATGGAAACAAATCCTAAAAAGAGACCCATATCGAGTTGATTTCCTATGGGGGTAAATGTTTGGCTTTTGAGGAATTCAAGGTATGGAGGAAGGGAGGTATTATGTTGAAATGGATTGACAATAAAAACAATAGCAAGTACTGATACGATAAGTGATGAAATATAAAGAAGGTTTTTTTTAAGGGCGTGTTGTGTGTTACGGGAAGCGTAATAATAAAGTACGGATAGGCCAAATAATGAACCAATACCAAAATTTGAATTAAGGAGAGCTTGTATTTTATTTGGTGAGCTTACGATGATTGAGACTACTGCCGTAATAAAAAGAAGCACGACTCCTGCATCAAACGAAATACGTTTTATTACCAATTTCTTTGTGATGAGAAATTCAAATAAGGAAAGTGTCAGTAAAAGAAGTGATCCGAACAAAAGAAAATACAGTTTTCCGGTAATAAAGTATTCCTGTGTAAGAGGAAGAAAAAATACTGGAGCAAGAACTATAAGAAGATACAATACCAAATTCTTGATAACAGAAATCAATGAGGTTTCAGAATCCATATGAACAGATGCAAACTAATAATGTAACTTGTATCATCTCAGTGTAGAAAACGAGAATTGAATTGTCAACGGTAATGAAGTAAAAAATCAGTTACAATCACCGGTTGCACCCGGATTTGCATCACAGCAAACATCAGTATTAGCATAGTATGCTATGCATGCTTCACGTGCTATAGCATCTTCACAGGACTCAATAGTTCCGCATCCTGTACATTCATTTTGCCTGGTGTAACAAATGTAGTTGCTTTGTTTTCCAATCTTTGCATTGGGGCTAGATACAAGATAATCATATCCATAAATACCTCTTGGACCACATCCATGTGCTGGTCCGCATTTCCATACGTCCGTACTAGGATTATAGGTAGCTGCCAATTTGGTATATACTACATAGGCTGAAGGACAGTCTTGATCACCCTGTGGTTGATATAAGTAATTTCTCAATGTTGGTTCAGGATCGCACAGAGTGGTCGTAGTATAACGGGAAAGGGAAGGTGAAAATGTACTCGATGTGCAGATTTCACACATATGTACCGTTCCAACCGTAAGTTCGTTGTAACAAACCTCTTCTTTTTTTGGGTAACATCCGGTATCAGACCGCCAGTCTTCAAAAATCTTTCTGATTTCATTGAGGTCATTGCGGCGTTTTGAGTCGCGTGCTTTTGAGAATTGTTCCGCAGGTTTAAGAAGGTAAATCGTTGCAACAGTAAGTATTGCAAAGATAGTGACCATTATGAGAAGCTCTGCTAAGGTATATGCTTTTTTAATTTTTTTCATGAGTTATTTCTCCTACTTAACTCTCGTGATGTAGGGGATAATCATATGGGCTTGAAGTGGTTTCTGTGAGGTCACGTTACCTGATATATAGACGGTAACTTCGGTGTTTGGCACCAAATCCTGAGCAGTATAGATAATTGGTTTGGATTCAGGGGGGGGTAATGAAGGATCCGTTGGAGGAGGCACAGGAGGCTTATACGATATTTCAGTATCTGATTCAAGGAGTACCGTATAGTTTTCTTCATTAACCTGCGAAAGATATGAGATTGCTGAAGGATTTAACACGGGGGTACCACGGATAGAAAGTGTGTTTTTTTCACGTGAGGTAATAATTCCATGTAACATATTCGTGACGTTGAGAATCGTAATCTGTGAGGTTGATAAATCCCACGATTTTGCCGTTCGCAGATCGTCTTTGCTAACCACTTCAACAAGTTGGCCTTTTTCAAGATTCCGGATAGTAAGCTGGGGTAATCTTGGTACATCAGTCCGTACGTGAAAGGGGACAGAGAGAGCGCTTGTCGTAATACTTGTGTTCTTATCAAGAGTAAAGGTGAGCTTAATCTGTTTTCCGGGAGTTGGAGTAAGAGAGTGGTTGTTCATTAATACAGTAATAGTTGAAGCAGAAACTGCTGTTATTTCACCGGTAAGTTTGTAAACAGGTTGCGAGACCTGAAAAAACTCTTGCGGTATTTTTTCTTTCAAACGGTAGTCATAATATAAAATCACTCCCAGAAAAACAAGCAATAACAAGCTAAGCAGGATAATGAAAAGATATTTCGTTTCATTATTTTTTGTTGCGGTTTTTTGAGCTTTCATCGTGTATGGATTTTTTGTAAGGAATGTATACTCTCAATCTAAATAAAAAAAAAGAAGATGTCAATGGGGTATTAACGTATTACAATTACACTAGATGAACTGGTTTACAGATACGATTATCGGTGTGGGTGATGTGTATAGTTATCTGTGGTATTTATGGCATACACAACAAGCAATCTCACATTTGAAATGGAGCCATATAACGCAAACAGATTTGTTGTTTTATCCATATGGAACTTCTTTAGCATATGATGCACCCTTATTAAACAGCATATTTTCATTTCCTTTTTTTTATTTAAGTGGTCCGATAGCAGCATATAATGCTCTGGTTGTACTTGCTTTTTTTGGTACGTTTGTAGGTGTGACCCTGTTTTTAAAAGAAATTGTCAATAGTGAGAAGGGCGCTGTTATTGGGTCTTTAGCTTTCACGTTTTCCTCATATAGGTTGTGGTTATTAGGAGGGGGACAGATGGACTTATTAAGTATGCAGTGGGTAGGATTCTGTCTTTATTTTGTAGTTAAAACGTTTCAAAAAAATAATTCAAAATGGCACTTTATTGGACTTGCAATTACCTTTCTTTTTCAGGCATATACTGATTATCGAACATTATATTTTTTGAGTTTATTTATTGTGATCCTCTTCCTACGCCATTGCTATAAGGTAAAACATAAAAGGGATATTGGT
>CAZYXQ010000033.1:0-10645 GCA_964651235.1 uncultured Gammaproteobacteria bacterium | reverse complement strand
CAATTCACAGAAAACATTCAAAGGCTTAATTGTTTTCGAAATAAACAAGAATATACAAAGACTAAAAAGAATTAGAGTAAAAAATTTTATGAAAGAAATTGCTAAAAAAATCTTATTACTTTCTCCGACCTATAGAAAGATTTCTATTATTGAAAAAATTATTAATGAAAACAATGTAAATATATCAAGTAAAATAGATCGATTGCTTGAAAATCAAAAGAATTATTTAGAAAATGAAAACTAACCTAGCTTTATGAAAATAATGACAGTTGTTGGAACTAGACCTGAAATTATCAAACTTGCCATGACTATTAAAGAACTGGATAAGCATGTCAAGCATGTGTTAGTACATACTGGACAAAATTATGACTATGAGTTGAATGAAATCTTCTTCAAAGAACTAGATGTCAGAAAGCCTGATTATTTTCTAAACGTCGCCGACAAGAACGTCGCTAAGACCATTGGAAATATTATTAGCATGGCAGATAAAGTGATGGAAAAAGAAAAACCCGATGCTTTGTTGCTTTATGGAGATACTAATAGTTGTCTTTCTGTCATTGCTGCAAAGCGTAGAAAAATACCGGTTTTTCACATGGAAGCCGGAAACCGGTGCTTTGACCAACGCGTACCTGAAGAAATAAATAGGAGATTGGTTGACCACTTGAGCGATATAAACATGACCATTACTGAACATGCAAGAAGATATCTTGTGCAAGAAGGTATTAGGCCAGAGACAATAATCAAAGTTGGCTCTTCAATGACGGAATTACTAGAAGAATATAAAGAACGGATTGAAAAATCAACCATACTATCGAGACTCAAGCTACCTAAAAAAGCTTACTTTATAGTAAGTGCACACAGAGAAGAGAATATTGATAGTGAAAGGAATTTTAAAAATCTTTGTGAAAGTCTGAATAGAATTGCAAAAGAATATAATAAACCAATTATTTTTTCCACCCATCCTCGAACATTAAAAAGAATAAAAAAAGCAAAAATAAAGCTTAATAGGCTAATTAGCATATATAAACCCTTTGGTTTTTTTGATTACATCAAGCTCCAAAAGAATGCACTTTGCGTACTGAGTGATAGTGGAACTCTTACTGAAGAAGCCTCAATATTATCTTTTCCTGCAGTAATGATTAGAGAAAGCCATGAAAGACCTGAAGGGATGGATGAGGGAACTTTGATAATGTCTGGCCTTAAACCCCTAGACGTATCTTTGGCAGTTAAGGTTACTATTGCTCAGTATTCTTCACTTTCAAACCCATTTGCAATTGTTCAAGATTACAAGACAATGAATGTCTCAAAAAAAGTAGTTAAAACAATGATTAGTTATATTAAATATATTAATTATGAAACTTGGAAAAAGTAACAATAAGAAAAGATATGGTTACTATGGGGTCTTTGGCTCTAACGATGGCTCTTCAACGTGCTATAAGTATATAATAGGTGAAATTGCTCGATATACAAATTGTAAAACTTATCTTGAATTAGGAGTATATCATGGTGACACATTCCAATACATGTCATCAATCGTTGAAAATACAATTGGTGTAGACATGATGGATATGCGGCAAAGTAAAGTAGGTACATTCTTTCAAATGTCTACTGACGATTTTTTTAAAAAAAATAAAAAAAGGGTTGACATAGTCTTTATAGATGCTGATCACAATATTAAAAGCGTAATAAGAGATTTTGAAAATTCATTAAAAATATTAAATAGACTCGGGATAATTTTTATCCATGATACCGATCCTAAATCAAAGGAATTTATCAAACGCAACCGTTGTAACGATGCATATAAAATTATCAGTTATATTGAAAAAAAACATCCATCTTTAAATATTGTTACTTTACCCATATCCGAGGCCGGTCTAAGCATGGTAATGAGAAAAAAAGATCGAAGAATATACAATTATCTTCATTAGTAAAATGGTAAAAATCTCAATAATATCTTTAATTTACCAATCAGAAAAATTAGCAGACTGGGTATATAACTCTATTATGGAATTCACTCCACTGGTAAAAACTGGAGAGGCTGAGTTTTTTTTTGTTGCTAATGATCCTACCAAAAAATTGATTTCACACCTAACCCAAAAAAAATATAGATATTATGTGAATAAAAATACGAAAGAAACACCTAATTCGCTCTTCCGAAAAGGGTATGGCAAACCGGAATATATAAGCAAAGTATATCAAGGATACAATTACGGTATAAAAAAGGCGAGAGGAAAAGTTGTCGTACTAATTAATAGCGATAATTTTTTCTCTCCTTGCTGGCTAGAAAATTTAATAAAGAATCTCAATACTAATACAGTAGTTTCTTCCCAACTTGTCGAAAGATTACATCCAAAACATGGCGTATTCCCAGGTGCTTACCATATGGAATTTGGAAGCAATACTGAAAACTTTGATAAAGAACGTTTTTTAAGCTATGTAATTAAAGTCAAGAAAAATGATATTAAGATTGGGGGTGCCTATATGCCCTGTGCAATCTATAAAAGCAAGGCCATAGGAGTAGGCTTATATCCCAAAGGCAATATAGCTGGAAAAAATTTTAATGAAATTCTATTTTATGGTGATGAGTTTTTTTTTAAAGTCTTGGAAAATAAAGGTATTAGGCATATTACTGCATTAGATTCAGTCGTATACCATTTGAAAGAAGGAGAAGATGATGAGAGTAAGCTTAAAAGGATACCAACTAAGTTGAGCGAGAAAGTTCTTAAAGACCAAGGTGTTTTTTTCGAAAAAAATATTGTTGGCTTAAATAATACTACAAGGGCCTTGTTCTATAAATACTTAGATTCAGAAAAACTCTCTGAAGCAAATCGTGCTGAAATTTTAAATCTAAAACTTGAGCTAAATATTCTAAGGCAAAGTAAAATATTTAAACTAACAAATAAAGTAAAGAGCATTTTAGATCGACTTAGATTGAAGAAAAATTAAATGAATAAAATAAACCTCAATAACCTACAGATTGGCAATACAGATTTGGTTGGTAATAAATTCAACGGTCATAATCTACACATGTATTTGAGAGAAAAAGGGATTGAGTCACATCAGTTAGTATGGGAAAAAGAATCTAATGATGAATATACTTATGAAATTGCTTTAGATAAACCAAATAGATATAGCTTGAAGTCAGACCTTTCTAATCTACAAGGATTATATGGTTTAAATAATATTTTAAGTCCTTTTTCATACGACATTCTATACAATAAGCTTTTTCTGGAAAGTGATGTTGTTCACTATCATCTAATCCATGAACTAAATTTTGATATTCAACTGTTTCCATTATTAACTAAGTTAAAGCCAACTGTTTGGTCTTTACACGACCCTTGGGCAGTTGGTGGTCACTGTGTACACCATTTTGACTGCAACAAATGGAAATCCCATTGTTACGACTGCCCCTACTTGAATAAGCCTTATCACATGAATAAGGACAACAGTGCGCTTAATTTTGAATTAAAAAAGCAGGCTATCCTACAATCAGACCTAGATATAATTGTTTCCTCAAAGTGGATGAAAAATATTGTTCAAAAGTCTCCAATTTTTAAAGGCAAAAAAATACACCTTGTGCCCATAGGAATTGATCAAGAAATATTCAAACCTATTGATAAGGAATTTGCTAAGCGTAGATTTGGAATTCCAGCAAATGCTATTACATTACTATTTAGATGTGATTACTCTGGGTTTAAAGGCATGGATTATATTGAGTATGTCTTGAAAAATCTTAAAACGGATAGGCAAATTTACATAATTACCCTCAAGGAAAAGCTAAAAAAACGTTATCCACTGTATAAATATGTAGAGTTTGATTGGATAAAAGAAGATAAAATACTTTCAACTGTCTATAACGCGTCAGATCTCTTATTAATGCCCTCTGCTGTTGAATCGTTTGGTATGATGGCAGTTGAAGCTATGTGTTGTGGAACAACTCCTATTGTTCTTGAAGGAACATCGCTACCTGAAGTAGTAAAAAGCAATAGCTGTGGAGTTTCGACTCAAAGAAATTACGCCCAATACTTACAAGCTGTCGAATACTATATAAGCAACAACAAAGCAAGAAAAGCCAGAAACAATAAATGTCTTATTTTTTCTAAAAAACGATACAGTAAAGAAAAGTACTTAAGTAGTGTAATAAGTATTTATTCAAAAGTCATTAATAGACATAAGATTAAAAGTGATTCTAAATTACTTATACAACAACTTAAAAAGCATATGCTAATCAATACAGAAGAATACCAAAGAAAAAAATTTAGAAATCAACTTTTAAAATTTAGGTATAAGCTTTTTGTTAAACTTTTTTGGTTCAAAGATTATTTTTTGCAAAAATTTAAATTAAGATAATATAATGAAAGCATTTCTGCCTCTAGTAAATATAATTATCCCTGTTTATAATGGACAAAACTATCTTCAAAGCGCAATTGAAAGTGCCTTAAATCAAACTTATAAAAATATAAAGGTAATCGTTATTAATGATGGATCAAAAGACGAAACTGAAAAAATTGCCAGATCTTATAACGAAGTCGAATACTATAGAAAGGAAAATGAAGGAGTAGCGTCAGCTTTAAATCTCGGAATTAAAAAAGCGAAAGGTGAGTATATTTCTTGGCTATCGCATGATGATGTGTATCTTCCAAACAAGATTGAAGCGGAAATTAGAACTCTTCAAAAAGTATCTCCACAAATGAGAAATAAATATATCATATACAGCGATTATATTTTTATGGATGGGAACGATAAAATAACCCAGGAAGTGAAGTTGACAAATTTTTTTACCGGGAAACAACTTGCTGACTCTTTGTTTCCACTTTTTAAGCAGGTTATTCACGGTTGTACACTTCTTGTTCCTAAGCAATGTTTTACAAATACTAGGCTGTTTAACGTAAAGCTAAAAAATACTCAGGACTATGATCTTTGGTTTGAAATGTTTCCAAAGTATAGACTACTACATCTGCCATTATCTTTAATAAAGTCCCGACAGCATAGTAAACAAAATTCAAAAACGAATATTGAGGCTATTGTTGAAGGCGATGAATTGTGGACCAAGATGTATAAAGGAATTACGGATAAAGAACGAGCGATTATTGGAGGCACCCTTGAAAACTTCTATACTTCTTCATTTAGCCATATGCTTATGGCTAAGCACTTCAAAGCTGCCCAATTTCTTATGCATAACACAAAAAGTAAGAATGCTAAGGAAAAAATGCAGATGGACTTGAATAGTTATCTGACAAATGAACAAGGAGGAAGAGATCTTTCAGCAATTAAAGCTTCAAAATTTTATAAAGTCTGGAGATTATATTGCGATCTAAAAGATAGACTTAAAAAAATAAGTTCAAAGAGCGTTTAAAATCTTATAAATCGCTTTACTTATTAATCCAGGATTTTCATATCTTTCAGGTGGCTTATTCTTCCAATTTGAATTCAGAATTATACCGTAGTATTGATCTGATAAATCTTTTTCAGTAATCTTCTTTATCTTTGCAAGGATATATTCAATTCTCATATGGTAAGTCTTAAAAAAAGGCTCAACCGCAACGACAGGTATCACGTTTGATTTCTGGAGCCATGCGTTATACCAAGTAAACTCGTATGGAGATATCCTTACTAAATCTTTGTATTCGTATTTTTTTTTCTTCATGAAAGTAGATTTAAAGTTTCTCATTACTTTGCTGTTTATTACTTGCATTCCATGACATGTTCTATACCTTCTATCCTTTAGTCCGACTTCCTTAAATATTTTTTTGATAAGACTCATTCTCCATTTGCCAAAGTCCCGATAAAAATGTTCAGTTTGTAGGTCTTTATCCATAACCAATACTGAATATGGTGTTTTTTTGTTATACATGAAGTCCGATATCCGAAAATCACGGATAAAATAGAGATCCGAATCAATGCAGAGGTAATTTTCCGCTAATTTTTTTTCCCAAAACGACAACTTACAAATCTCCTGGTTCAAATAACCAAGAGAAAGACCCCAATAATTGTCTTTCGCAAAGTATTTTCCCGCGTAGTCCTCATCTTTAATGATGTGGATGGTCCTGCTTTCATATTTAAGATACTGTTCAATTTCGCTTTCCGAGACGCTAACGAACAGGTTTAACCTGTCTTTATTATGCTTATTAAATGATATAAGAAGATTTTCAAACCTAGAAATCTCCTTAGAGTATGTTTTACAAAACATAACGAATTGGATTTTTGGTTTCATTTCTCTTGTATTATGAGCCATAGGGCGGTTTAAATCAAGTCCTTAGTGGTGTACAATATGGCTGATGAAATCTGTACTGATTGTCGAACCCAACCCATATCACGGAATCACACTTCCCGGAATGTCAGAGTACTTTCAACGACTTGGATACAAAGTTACAATCTTAATACGTCCAGAAGTAGCAAAAGATAATCCGTTTGGAATGTACCTCAAAAATAAAATACCTCAAATACTTGTCCGAACACCTGAACAGATTAAAAAAACTCTTTCCTCTGAATACATAGCAAAATTTTCTTATCTGTTTATAAATTCATCAGCGTACTGGGAACCTGGAGTTTATCAAAATAGTTATCTGAAATATCTCAATTTTATTCCTCAACCAAAGCTTACATCGCTTTTTCTGGAACATAATCTTGATTATTTAGACGAAGATGACTGTTCAGTTTTTTATAAACAGGGCAGGGTATGTACTTTGTTTAACTTCAAGTACTTGGGAAAAAAAACAATATCGATATTTCCATTCGGGTTTCCAAATATTAGAAAGCGCACAAAAAATAAAATAGTAAATTTCATAACAGTCGGAGCAATTAGACGTGAAAATAGGAATTTTGATCTGCTTTTCAATTCGGCAAACAGATTAATTGTAAGCGGAATCACCAATTTTAAAATCCACGTAGTCGGAAGCGGGGAATTAAAAATACATGAAAGACTTAAAAAAAACATAGTTGTCCATGGAAGGCTTGACTATCCTCATATGTTCAGTCTCCTAGGTAGGGCAGATTATTATCTCCCTCTCCTTGATCCATATATTGCATCCCACCAAAGATACTTAACAGGTACTACTACTGGATCCATGCTTCTTATACTGGGCTTTAGTATCCCACCAATCATTAATGAGATTTTTAGTAAGAAATATGGGTTTAATTCCAACAATGCTATTCTGTACAAAGAAAACAATATGACTGAGGCTATGGTCAGAGCAATTAAATTAGGTAATAAAAAATATAAAACGTTTGTAGGCAATCTTGTTAATTATAAAAAAGAAACATATCTAAAATCTCTGTATAATCTTAAAAAGATGCAAAAACATGTTTCAAACATAAATCAAGAAGAGCTAAGAAAGGCAGACGAGAAACAACTTTCTATGGCGAGAATGGCAAAAATAAACATATTAAGGACTGAAGTCAAAAGACTACGAAGATCTCTTGCTATAGATGATGGTTCTTTCCTGTTTAAATTTAAAAATGCGTTTAACCGAAGATCTGTAAAACTAGTTGATCCAGTAATGCAATCACGAGATCTAAACCTTGAAATAGATAGACTGGAAAACTATAAAAGAAAGCTGATTAAAACTAAGAAAATACTTCCAATCCTTCCTTTATTTGTGCGCTTCATCGATCTTGTGCAATATATTTTTAGTTCTGTAAATCAACCTATTAAAAATAGGATTGATCCATATGTAAAAAATGTGGTAATTCTAGGCGTTATTCCTTTTGAGTTTCGTCATCAACGGCCTCAGCATTTAGCTATACAAATTGCACGGAATGGATGGAAAACAACTTATATTAATACTGTTCCATTCAGTTTTCCATCATTACGGTCATTGGGTCAACACCAAGAAATTACCCATATAGAGCTTTCTCTAACCGGAAATCCTATTATCACACTTCAACTGCCAAATGATAAAATTGTTGAGGAAGCTGTCACTTTTATAAAAAAAGTTATAACCCCAAAAACCGTATTTAAAATTGATCATCCTTTTTGGAGCTTCATTACTGAACAATTTACCAATCCCGTCATATATGACTGCATGGACGACCATGGGTCATTTGAAGCGGGTAATCCGGGATTTGTTGCATTAGAAAAAGATCTAGCTTCAAAGTGCGCTCTTGTTACTGCCTCGTCAAACATACTAGCTGAAAAAATGAAGCAGTACGGAGCAAGACATATTGTAACCCTTAAAAACGCGGGAGGGTACGAGCATTTTGCAGAAGCTCAAAATAGGAGCACTACAGCTCCTCTTGATCTTGTAGGGATGAAGGGTAAAATATTTGGTTATTATGGAGCAATTGCCGAATGGTTCGACGAAAATATAGTCTTGGATTTGGCAAAGCAGTTTCTCAATAACTCAATAGTCCTTATAGGTCAAGTGTCCCACCCCACAATACAACAGAAGCTGGCTTCATATCCCAATGTCCGTTTTCTTGGAGAAAAACCGTATAAAAGCCTACCAAGATATCTGGCGCAGTTTGATGTTTGTTTAATACCGTTTGTGGTAAATAGTTTGACCAAAGCAACTAACCCGGTCAAAATCTATGAATATTTTGCTTCAGGTAAGCCGGTTGTAGCTACAGATTTACCGGAACTTTACAGTATAAAAGACCTTGTGTATCTTGCGAAAAACAACACTGAGTTTGTCGCTTATACAAAAAAAGCACTTGATGAAAAAGATCCATCACTCACAAAAAGACGTATTGCTTTTGCAAAAAAAAACACGTGGGAAAAACGGGGTAGTGAACTTGCTAAAATTATTGAATCTATTCAAGTAAAATAAAAGGATGAACCTTTGCTTTATTCTTGGTACCCGGCCAGAGATCATCAAGCTATCACCTGTTATACATGAGTGTGAATTACAAAAGATTCCCTATTTTATTATTCATACCAATCAACACTATACTGCACAGATGGACAGTATTTTTTTTGCTGAACTTGGAATTCAGGCTCCAAAATACAATCTTTCAGTAAGTGGTGAGTCTCTTCATGGAGCGATGACCGGAAAAATGCTTCAAACAATTGAAAAGGTGTTACTTGACGAAAAACCTGATTACGTCATTGTGCAGGGCGATACCAATACTACTCTTGCCGGAGCGCTCGCTGCAGAAAAATTACAAATACGCGTTGCTCATGTGGAAGCAGGCTTACGGAGTTACGACCGGAGGATGCCTGAGGAGATAAACCGTGTGATAGCAGACCATATTTCTGTCTTTTTATTTGCTCCGACCATAAAACAAAAAAATATTTTACTGGGTGAAGGAATAGAAGCAGGACATATTTATGTGACGGGAAATACGATAGTTGATGCAGTCTTAACACACGTAAAACGGGCTGAAGAAAAAAACATAACTCCGCCAAACGGGGATTATATGCTTCTTACCATGCATCGACCTTCAAATGTTGATACTCATGAAATGCTTGATAAACAGTTAAAAAATCTTGATGATCTAAGCCGTGAATTTAAAATGCCTATTTTATTTCCCATTCATCCCCGGACAAGAAAACAGATAGAACAATTTGAAATCAAGATAGATGAAACAACAATAAAACTAATTGAGCCAACTGGATTCTTGCACATGTTGGTGATGGAGCGTAATGCAAAACTTATTATCACTGATTCAGGAGGAATACAGGAAGAAGCGTGCATATTACATGTACCCTGTATCACAATACGCGAAAATACTGAGCGACCTGAAACACTTGAAGTAGGATCAAACATGCTTGTCGGCTCAGACGGAAAAAGGATGAAAGAAGCAGCAATAATAATGATAAAAACTCCAAGGGAGTGGAAAAATCCCTTTGGCAGCGGAAATGCTGGTAAACAGATAGTCGATATCATTGCTTCATAAATATATGATATTGAAGTTTACACAAGGTTATACATAACTGTGAAACTGAGTAACTTTATAAAACTTATATTTTCTTTGGTTCTTATTACGGGTATTGGATTTATTTCAAATAAATGGGTGTTAGACTTAAATAATTTTTTTTATGCAGATGATTGGGGTTGGTTTCTTTACTCAAAACAACACAGTCTACTCAGTTATCTCAGAGTGTTTCCCATACAAATGTACAATGATAGACCCGTGGGTCAATTATTTCTTAAATTACTATTTACCATTTTTGGTTATAACTACATTGCACACCATGCAACATTATGTTTGATACATATTTGTAATGGTTTTCTGGTGTTTTTTCTTGCTCGTTCTCTTCCCTTATTTCAAAAAAATAGTATTGGCCCGTTGATAACGGCAATTATTTTTGTCGGATGGCAGACTGCCAATTTTGCCGTGCAGTGGAGTGCTGCCGTATTTGACCTTTTGAGTATTATGTTTGTGGTAGCCTTCCTTATATCATTTGTAAAATATATAAAGTCAGGAAATGCTTTATTTCTGCTTCTAACATGCATGGCTTATTTCTTTGCACTACGCACAAAAGAATCAAACTTATTCCTTCCTTTTGTCGCGCTTGCTCTTTCTGTATATGTTTATAATAAATATGTTAAGTGGTTAATAAAACTCATTCCACTCATGCTCATATGGCTCATTTTTACAATGTATTTTATATTTTTAGCAATTACAACTAACCTTCAGGGTTTAAATAAGGTTGCGGCATATCAATCATCACTCTCTCCGTTCATTTTTCTGAGAAATATAT
>CAZYXQ010000032.1:0-10704 GCA_964651235.1 uncultured Gammaproteobacteria bacterium | reverse complement strand
GTTACTTCATCCGACCCTGTTACATAGGGACAATGATTACAGGTAAAAAAGACATTGCATTTGGAGATTACTTAGGTTCAGCTGCAGCAAATACATTTTTATTCGGACTTTTTACTATTTTAAATTCAGGAGAGGTTATGACCGCCAATAATTTTATGGTCATGTTTGGATTTATCGCATTCGCACTCGCGCTTTTCTACCATTTTTCCCGTTCCCAGCGGGATATCTCACGGGAGGAAGGAGTAATGCTCCTTCTTTGTTATGTGCTTTTTATTATGGTTGAGTTGTGGAAATAGCTTCTTAAAAATATCCTGTTTCAATAAGGGTTTTACGCGTCGCCTCATCCAGTGTCCAGTCCTGTTTTTTAAGAGGGGAAGGATAAAGAACCCAAGTTTCTTTGTACCGCTCAGTTATGTTTTTTAAGTCGGATACCGCGCCAGGTTCACTTTCTGCCAGATTGATTTGTTCAGATGGATCGGCTGATAATCGGTATAGTTTGTTGGCTGCGGATGTCTGAAGAGGGTATGTTATTAACTTCATATCATCAAAAATAGTTGCTTCATTAAATACCCATCGGTCATGATCTGTCAGGTGTTGGCTGATGATCGGGCGATTGATAAATGGAGAAGAATCTTCTCCCTTCATTAAAGATACAAGACTTAATCCCTCTGCTTGATGTTGGGGGGGGAGCGATAAAACATCAAGGAGAGTTGGCATAATGTCAATGCTTGAAACAGGAATAGCTACTTTTTTTGTAATCCCCTGAGGAGTATGAATGATAAGGGGAGTATGGATAAGTTCGTTATAAGGATTTTGATCATGTGTTACTCCTTCGCCCCGATTGTATAGAGTTTCCCCGTGATCTGAAAATACAACAATGATACTGTTTTCATATAACCCTTTTTGTTTCAGTTTATCAAGCAACCACTGAAACTGCCAATCCGCCTCAATGAGTTTTGCATCGTACAGATCTGAAAAAAGATTTTCATATTCTGCAGCAAGAGGAGGATCTGCATGGTAGAGTGCCTCAAGCTGACCAATGCCGTACCCGTAAAGAGCCTTTCTTTTTAAACGCCGCAGCTCTGCATAAAGCTTAGCTCCTTTTACGGTAAACCGATTGTTAAATGCATACTCAAGAAACTGTTCAACCTGTTGTAAGGAAGAGTCTGAATTTTTTAATACTTCTTCATAAAAAGAGCGTCTATTTGTTTCCACTAAAGGTAATAGAGCATTATTATTTTCAATAATAAGCTGGGCATACTTTTTTTTTGCTTGGCTTTTATCTGTTATAAGATGGAGGGGGGTAGTACCCGAACTATTTTTTTTTAACTCTTCATATGCAGGATCTTCATAATAATCATGAACAGTCCAGGTATGAAACAATGCTAACGTTTTTTCTTCAATTTTTATGGTATTTAATGCATGGGTCCAGTTTGCTTTATCATCAGCGAGTGAATAAATCCAGTCAAATCCTTTTGTGATCCAGTACTCAGACGGAGTTTCAGGAGAGATGAGTCCATTTGTCCAAATGGTTTTGTATCCATCTGCTTTAAGGATCTGCGCGAGTGTGGCGACCTGTTTTTGTACATAATCTATTCCCTGTATATTGACTTTATGTTGTGAGGGGTAAAGAGAGGTAAACAGAGACAAATGAGAAGGGGCTGTGTGAGTTTCGGTAACAAAATGATTTTCAAAAAGGACGGAGTCTTGCGCAAACGCACACAGATGTTTCATGGTATTTTTTTCATATCCATAGCAGGGGAGGCGGTCAGCACGTAACGTATCGAGGACGATAATTATTACATTACAATTTTTACAAACCTTTTCTGATGAGGGAATTATTTTTTTATATAAGATTATTCCTGTAATTCCAATAAAAAAAATAAATAATATTAAAAAAATAATGTTTTTTTTAATATGTTTTTTTCGTTTCATTTTATTTAAGTATACTCCATTAAAAAACCCTCCCGCTATATGGAGCTTGTTGATTACAATATCCATAACGGAAGGGAAAAACGATATTATTTGGTGTTTTTTTTAACGAGAACTTTCCGTGCTTTTGCAGTCTCCGCAACTGGCGCCGTGATAGTTACTACTCCGTTTTTTACCTGTGCCTCCAGTTTTTTTTCATCTATTGCACGGGGTAAATAGGTAGTGTAATGAAATGAGGAAACGCGTTGCATTTTATGCACGAGTCTATTTTGTTTTTTTTCCTCTTCAGTTTCTTCATGTTTTCCGGAGATGGTCAATACCCCATCTTCATATGTGATATCAAGTTTTTCCTCGGGTATCCCGGGAACCGATGCTTCAACTACAACCTTGTTGTTTTCCTCATATACATTTAATCCATCTGTCATGGTCATGGTTTGATACTCTTCATCATCCCAGGAAAAAGGTCGAAGCATGGATTGTAAATATGGATTGAATCGGATAATTGGCATAACTGTATTTCACCCCCTTTTGTATTAGCAGTCTAGCAAATATTCTGCCAGTTTGTCAAGAGGAATTTTTCTGTTATAATATAGGATATGGAACTTAAAAATCTTATTACAAAGATTGAAGCTGTTTCACAGGAATATGCGAAACAATATAAGATAAAAAGAAAACCCTCGTGGTTTATGCTTAAGCTTCAGGAAGAGATGGGAGAACTTACTCAAAGTTACCTCATGATGAGAGGAGGAGCACGAAAGAAAAACAGGACAAAGAAACAGATCAGAAATGATTTTGAAAAGGAAATAGCGGACGTATTTTGCCACATCCTTCTTCTTGCTAACTCAAACACCGTTGACGTGGAAAAAGCAGTAACAGCTAAATGGTTACTTTGGTATAAAAAAAAGATAGCCCTAAATGAAAAGAATAAGACTCATAAAAAAAAATAATATTGAAAGGACAAACACAACTTCAAATCCCGGATAAAGCGCGTGAAGATTTTGTAACACCGTATGGATAAGTGGAGCTCCCTGTAATTTTGGATTAGTGAAATAACAGTTTACGAATTGATTTAGTTCTCCCACCTTAAAACACCGCCTCGTTTGTACAAATTCAGACCGATGTTTTAAACCGGGTTTCTGTATGGGATACCCAGTGCTAAAAACAAAAAGAAGCGGGCTTATACAAAGTAAAAATATAATTATTTTTTTAAACATAGTAACGGGGGATTAATACATAACAAAGCACAAACAGATATTGCCACACTGCAAAAAAAAGGAGGCTTTTTGAGATAGACTCCTGATGTTTTTTACATAAAACCCCGATCCCCCTATACACAAAAAGAATAAATGGGAAAAGTACGCCAAGTAAATATCTGCCCTGTATGTCGCATGAATACCGGTTGAGTTTGTATGTAAAACTTACCCCCAGAAAAAATGAAGTGATACAAAATGCAAACACAAGTAACAACGCCCACTTCTCTTCCTTATGTCTTATGACATATATGACTCCTAAAGATAATGTAGTAATAAAGATTATGGTGTAACAATAAAAAAAAGGAAAGAATGGGTATGGTTCACCCCATCCGAGAAATCCCGCAAAATGAAAAAATGCATGTCTGAGTTCAGCAACAGTTTCAAACGGTATCAAGTACCATTGAATCGGAGCAAGATTAGAAGTACAAAAAAACGTGAATGCTTTTTGTGAGGGGGTAATGCTTTGGTACCGCAGGAAAGAATAAAGAAACCACGGGATAAGTAACAGAACCGAGATAAGAAATAGTTTTATCCCGATAAACACGTATTGTTTTACTTTATGTTCTTTATATCCGCGGAAAATGAAAAAAATAAGGCTAAATAGTATCAAAACAATATTTTGGAATTTTACATAAGTTGCCATAACAGGAATCAAGATAGCAGACACAAGCATGAGTGACCGAATCCTTTTTTGTGCATTAAGAAAAAGGAAAAAAAGAAATGTTCCGAGACATAGTGCCGTTGATGCGATGTCGGGGTTTATGGCAACTCCCATTTTTAAGGTAACCGGATTTATTGCAAATACAACGGTAAGAACTTCAGCAACATTTTTTTTCTTTATTAAAAAGAGAGCGATTCGCCATGCAAAAAAAACAGCAAGAATATAAAAAAAAGTTGAGGTAAGTCGGGTTACATAATAAGTTGGAATGAGTCCACCCTTTGAAACAATTGAACCGGGAAGAAAAAACAATAATGCACTGAAAAAATAGAAGGGTGGATGATGAGCCTGATAGGTTATTGGCTTTTTTGTAAGATCTGTTGTAAATGGAACATTATTAACCACCGCATTGTTAATTTTTTGAAAGTTGGGGATATGATAATCATTACTTGCAACTTCGACGACGTCATACACTGATTTTATTGTAGGATCAAACGCATAGTAACCAGATCCTTCGGGAACCTGGGGATATATTCCTTTTGAGAGATAATAGATAAACTGAAAATGATCCGGTTCGTCATTGAGTTGAAATGGTGGTATCAGCACAAAAAAGATAAGATAACAGCAGGCTATGAAAAGGATCGTAGCACGTCGCATATGGATACTATTGTAGCATGGGGAAAAGAAAAACAATCATGTTCTTGACAGGGGTAAGAATTGAAGGTATATTGTAATCTGTTTTAATAATTTTTCGACATTTCATATGGGTATTTCTCATCTTGCAGGAGCGGAATTAAAAGATAAAATTGGTGGGAGCGGACTGGTATTTGCTGATTTTTATGCGGAATGGTGTGGTCCCTGTAAGATGGTTAGTCCTATTCTTGAAGAATTGGCGATGGAATACAAGGAAATTTCGTTTTATAAAGTAAACGTTGATGAAAATCCGGATGTGGCGACAGAATATTCTATTTTTTCTATACCAACCTTTATCATTTTTAAAAATGGGAAAATAGTTTCCCAGTTTTCAGGTGCGGTAAGTAAAGAAAGTCTAGTTGCTGAATTAAAAAAAGCGGAGACTGCTACTTAATTGTTACAATCTGATTACACGCACTACTCTTCCTCCAATCTGTTTTAAGCTGAGATGAGCGCGTTTGAGTAAATAGACAGCAAATTCAGAAAGCCATCGTTTAGATGAAGAAACAGGCGCCTGTAGTCCCTGTATGACTTTTTCGTCGGAGAGAGGGAGTTTTATATTTTTATAAGTAGGAAATTGAGTTGATTTTACAGGCTGCAAACCAAGAGTTGTGAGGTCGGGTGGAAGGGAAATGGTTTCAGGTTTTAGTTTTACAAATGGCTTAACCTCGGGACTTGGTTCATGTTCAACCACTTCTTGAAAAAGCGCTACTTCTGGAGTACGGGGAATTGGTTCTGCTTCTTTAGGAAGAGACACTGGCGGCTTTTTCCATTTTTGTATCAAATCGTTGATTGGTGTATAGTTTCTTGCAGACATATATTCATTATAGCGAAAAATATATTAGCCGCATACCGGTGTTCCTGCTTCTTTAGCATACTGTTCTTTTGTTATGCCGCAGTGAGGACATTGAGCATATCCTTTTCCATATGGAATTGGTTCCCCACATTTCGGACACGGAAATGAGGTTTGTGTTTCCTGCTGTTGTTTAAAAATATCCGGATTATCAGTGAGCATACGCCGCTCTGTACTATATAGAGATATAAGACTATCAATTGAGTGTTGTCCAATAAGGTGGGCCATGTCATGATCGTTCACCGTTGATGTGGTAGAGCAACCATAGAGTGTATAAGTACCGTTATTTTGTTTTACATACGGATCAATTACCGCCATATACCGTCTCATCAGATCCTCCTGCTTCATTAAAGCGTGTGTCGTTTTGTCACCTGAGGATTCAAACACAAAATCAGTACCATGGGTATTCTGATATTCAAGCATCTGTTTCATTTCCTCAACCGCATCAAGGAGTGACCGGAGCATTGGTTCTTGACTGTTTCTTCGTGATATATAAAGGGGTGTAGTTTCTTCCGGATCCCGTTGATTCATAAAATGAAAAAAGTCATTTACATCCATATTTGTTTTTATTGGGTGGGTGAGATAATACTTTTTTCCACTTTCCGGTGAATCAAAATACGGATGTATTCCGTCGGTCTGTTCGTGAATAGCGCCAAGAAGGGGTACGATGGGAAATCTAGGATGCACCTTCAAATCGAAGTTAACAGATGAATCAACACTTGTTTTAAAGTTAACATACAACCTTCCTGAGTCATAATGAATTCCCTCAAATCCGGAAGGGCCATCCGGAGAATACCATACAGTCACCGAATCGGGTTTAGCTGCAACAACAAGGTTTTCAAATCGTGTAAAACCTTCAAGTGTCAATCCTTCTCGTTCCCGACGGTCTATCTGATTTTTAATGTTAAAAAGCGGGTGAGGTATTGGTTGAGAATATAATTCTCCGTTTAAATGATGGTAGGTGTGGGGGAGTGAAAGAGCCTCGTCCATGAGGAATTCCCGCTCATAGCTTTTCAGGTTTTGTTCAAGTTCATATTCCGCTAGTCGGGTGCCTGCAAGCGTGCCGACTTTTTGATATCGATCACTTTCTTTTAAAGTGATACCAAATTGTTGAAGTACTTTTTGTTGTTCGAGAATCATGTTACCAGTCCCTGCGCGGGGTTGAAAGCTTTGGATGGTATCGGACTTTCCTCTCCGATTCGGAGAGTTCACCGTTGCGGCACAGTCGCTGACTTACACAGCGTTCCCGTTGCCAAAGCTAACGTAATGTCTAATGTGACTTTTCAGCTATTATATATTTTTTTTGAAAAAAATGTAAAAAAACTGTATGACTGTAGAAAAAAAAGATGCTAAAAAAAAGATCTCCCAAAAGCGAGTTTCTGAAAAAAGGAAGTGCCATTACATATGAACTGATAAGTCCGGAAATAGTTTTCGGATAAAAATCCCAGGTAAGCCAAGCACCGAAATTTGTTATAAGAAAAAAAATCAGTGAAGATAAAACAGATAGTCCGGTCAAATGAATTACTGAAATTTTATTTTTCATGTGTCTACCAAGCATTGTTATAAGGAGAAAACTTCCATAGACATAAGGGATTGTCGGGTGAAGTCCAAGAACCAAGTCGGAAATAAACATCGTAATAAGCGGAATAAATAATCCTAGAGGAAAGGAAAGCGATACTCCTGAAAAAAGAGCAAGTCCTCCCAGAGGGGTGACATTGGGTGGGTGGGGGATAAACCGCGCACATATTCCAATAAGAATAATCCCAATTACAGAAACAACATACCACACACTATTTGTATGTGTGCCTGTGTTGTTAGACGGTGTGCTCATCTTTTGTATTGTATAAACGGGCATACATAAATAGCAAATCTGAAAGTCGGTTGAGGTAACGGAAAATGATTTGGTGGGAATCCGATTTTATATTACGTGTTTCTATATATGAAACTACGTCTCGTTCAGCTCTTCTGCATACCGTTCGAGTTACATGAAAAAAGGAAGAAAGCTTTGACCCTTGTGGTAATATGAATTTTGAAAGAGGGGGGAGGGTTTTTGTTAGACTGTCGATTTCGTTTTCCAATACCCGAACATGGGTATTGAGTGGTGAGAGATCTGTTGGGGCGCCACTTAAATACGCCATTACTTTATGCAGATGAATCTGTATTGTACTCAACGATGTAAGATGTTTTTTATCCGGAAGAAAAGATATGGTGACTCCCAAAACAGATGAAAGTTCGTCAACCGCTCCATATGCATATATTTGAATGTTGGATTTTTTCACTCTCTTTCCCCCAAAGAGTGAAGTGGTGCCATCATCCCCTGCCTTTGTATAGATACGCATAATCAGCACTCTGAATAACCGCACCCGTAACATTTTTTACATCCTTCTTCATGTGCAAGAGATGCTTCTCCGCACGAGGGACATAGGTCAAAAAGTCCTTTTCGAGGGGGTGGTTGTTGGATAAGCGATGCCTGAGTAACTGCGGTGACAAGTTTGGGATCTTCTTTTTTTTCTTCTTTTTTGGCATGAGCCCCCAGTCCATAATGCATGGATAATACCTTTGCAACTGCGTCGGGAAGACTTCTGATTTTATCTTTTCCGAATCCTAATGTTCGTGCTCCACCAATCCCTTCAAGTTGAGTCACGATTTCGTGTACACGCTCAAGTGCGGGTAAATGGGAAGCAAAGCGTAGTGCTAGGGATATAGTCCGTCCCAATCCCTCAGCCATTGCCGAGATATCAGAGCCGGGTTTACTGATATTTATAAAAACCTCCAACGGTTCAGGGGGAGTGCCGCCATTCGTATTTATAGTTATAAAAGCAACTCCTACCGGAGTGTTAATTCGGTATGTTGAACCATGGACCACCATTGGTCTTGGTTTTACGCTGTATTGTGGGGTAGGGCTAGGTTTTTTGTCTTCTTTTTTTTCTGTTTTCCGCTCAAGAACACCCATGCGGGATCCTTCTCTCATATAAGCAATTCCCTTAAGTCCTTGTTTATACGCCAACGTATAAAGACGCTTTACATCCTCAATTGTATGGGTAGATGGTGCATTTACTGTTTTTGAGATCGATGCATCTACATATTTTTGTATTGCAGCTTGTACTGCAACGTGTTCTTCCGGAGTCAACTCTTGTGCGGAAACAAACCATGGTGGTCGTTTTACTTTTCCTTCTTTTATTTCTTTTTCATGTTTCTGGAACCAACCTTCATAGAGATGATGTCTCATCACATGTTCCCCAAGCCTGTCTTTCCGGATGAATTCAAACTCAAACACAGGTTCTATTCCTGAGGTGGTATTGGCCATGAGGGAAGTTGATCCGGTTGGTGCCTGCATCAGGAGGATTGAATTCCGAATGCCGCTTTGTCCGATTTCATTTTTAATATCTGTTGGAAGTTGCTCAATAAACTTACCTTTTAAATAATGAATGCGTTCAAACTTCGGAAATGTACCTTTTTCTTCTGCAATTTGTGCGGATGTCCGGTAAGCCTCATCTCTTATAATTTTATATACTTTATCAATAAACTTAAGTGATTCTTTTGATCCGTATCGAAGATGTAGTTTAATAAGTGTATCACCAAGCCCCATAGTACCAAGACCGATGCGGCGTTCTCCTTCAAGCTGTGTTTTTCGTATTCCTTCAAAAAAATACTGATCCATATCAATAACATTATCTTGAAATCTCACACCCGCTCTTACCACCTTTTTTAACGTGGTAAAATCGAAACGACCTGGTTTATCAATATTTGATCCTTTTACCAATGCAGAAAGATTAATTGAGCCTAAATTACATACTCCCCAGGGAGGTAAACCTTCTTCACCGCACGGGTTTACACAATTTATACGGTTCCAATACCAGTTATTATTCATTTTATTGTACCGCTCCATAAACACGACTCCCGGTTCTGCCGATTTCCATGCGGCCTCAGCGATACCATCCCATATTTTTCTTGCTTTTACCACTTTTCTCACAATTATTTTTTTACCTCTTTTTTTCCATTCTTCAAGATCGCCGTTCCAGAGCTCATCATATTCAGGATCATTCGTGTCCGGAAAGACAAGAGGCCAGTCTCCATCTTTTTCTACCGCATCCATAAACGAATCCGAGATACAGAGGGAGAGATTAGCACCATTTATTCTTGTAAGATCTTGTTTAACCGTGATGAATTCCTCAATATCAGGATGCCAATCCCAGAGCATAAGCATTAAAGCTCCTCTTCTTGTACCCCCTTGTTGTATGATATCTTTGGTAGCAACAGAGAACAGCTCGGCCCAATTTATGGGGCCTGAGGAAAAGCCATTTACTTTTTTTACTCGGGAACCGCGCGGACGAAGAGAAGACAGATTTATCCCAACTCCACCGCCCCGTGCCATGATTTCGACCATTCGTTTTAATGTTTCAAGGATTCCTCCACGTGAGTCTCTGGGGCTTGGGATTACGAAACAATTATAAAAAGTTACTTCAAAACCTGTTCCGGCTCCAGCCAAGATACGACCGCCTGGAATATACTTGAAGTCTTTCATCGCCAAAAAAAACTCCTTTTCCCATTTTTTTTGAATTTCCTTATGTTCATTCTGTGAGACTGCTCTTGCGATTCGTTTCCACATCTCAAGAGGTGATTTTTCAATCGGTTGTCCCTTTTTATCTTTTAATGAATACCGATCAGTAAAGACTTTTTCCGAAATGCCATTGAGTTTCATATGCCGATGTGACTGCCAACTAACTGATAATTGATTCTTTAGCGCAACCTTTTTACTTCCTTTTCAACCTCATCGATATCCAGAAACCTCTTAAATACAGATGCAAATCTGATGTATGCAATTTTATCAATAATTTTCAATTTTTTTGCAACCCAATTACCGATCTGGTTGCTTTCTATCTCGGTTTTATCCATCTCCTTAATATACTGCTCTATCTGTTCGACAATTTCTTCTATCTGGGCAGTTGAAATTGATGTTTTTTCCGATGCTTTAAACAACCCCTTCTTTAATCTATCCCTGTCAAACCGCTCTCTTCTTCCGTCACGTTTGATAACCAGGATGGGAAGCTCTTCAACACGCTCATATGTCGTAAATCGTTTTAGACATTTCGGACAATTTCTTCTTCTGCGTACTGTGTTCCCATCGTCTGATACTCGTGTTTCGATTACTTCTGTATCGGTGTGCTTGCAAAAAATACAAAACATACAGGTTGTGCCAGATAACACTTTAAAACACTACTCGTGGGTTTACAAGAGGTCAAAATATGAACAAAATGTATCATGAATATAACTTAGCCTCGCCGGTTTTTTGTCAGTACATAATCAATAAATTA
>CAZYXQ010000031.1:0-11118 GCA_964651235.1 uncultured Gammaproteobacteria bacterium | reverse complement strand
GGCTCAAAAGACAAAACAGACGAATTGATAAAAAAGATGTGCGCAAAAAACCCCCAGATTAAGTTGATTTCATTTTATCGCAATTTCGGTCATCAGATGGCTCTTACGGCGGGTTATGAACATGCTCTTGGAGACTGTGTTATAACTATTGATTCTGATCTTCAGGACCCACCGGAAATAATCCCTCAAATGGTAGAAAAATGGAAACAGGGATCAAAAGTAGTGTATGCCAAAAGAAGCGAGCGGGAAGTAGATTCTTTTTTTAAAAAAACCACCGCTTCGTTTTTCTATTCATTTATCAATTTTCTATCTGATACTCCAATCCCCTCTGATGTTGGCGATTTCCGGCTGCTTGATAAAGAAATTGTCACTTTTCTGAATCATCTTCCTGAGCGTTCACGCTTCCTTCGCGGTCTTGTTTCATGGGGCGGGTATCCTGCGGAATATGTCTTTTTTAAACGGGAAAAAAGACACGCCGGCACAACACACTATACTCTTTCAAAAATGATAAACTTTGCCCTTGAGGGAATCACCACCTTTTCCACGAAACCGCTTCGTCTTGCATCGTTTGCAGGTTTTGTTGCAGCTTCGATGGGTTTTTTTGGAATCATATATGCAATAATCGGTAAGATCTTTTTGCCATCTTATTGGGTTACGGGATGGACGGGACTTTTTGTCGGAATTATGTTTATTGGCGGCGTACAGCTTCTTACCATCGGCATCATCGGCGAATACATCAGTAAAATATACGTTGAGGTTCAACGAAGACCCCAGTATCTTATCGAAGAAAAAGTTAATTTTAACAGCTAATCATGAAGGCTCTTGGAATTATTCTTATTGGTGCGGGAATTGCGCTTTTAGTATTCACTTTTATTAATCTATTTAACGATGCGTCTTCCATTGCTTCTCCTATCCCGGAAAATAAAGGAGTACGGGTTATTATGGTAAGTCCTTCGAAGTAAATTATATAATTACTCCCCTATCGTAAACTGGAAGATTTTTCCTTCTCCACCCAAGAATAGTACATCAATGATTCTTAAGATGAGAAACGAGCTTATAAACAACACAAATCCAACAACGGCAAATTTAATAGTACCCTGTGCTTTTTTGATTTTTTCAGGGTTGCCAAGAGAAGTAAGATAACTAAATGAACCGGTAATCAACATAACAAACAACACTAAAACGATGAGCCCCGACGCCATAAACAAAATGTTTCCAAAAACCACCTCAAAACATTTTAACGTAGGTACACCGTCAACCATACAACCCGAACTTTCCCAACTTTCTACTCCTGCCGCGTATACGCTTAATGGAAGCATTTTTGTGTATTGATTTGTTATTTAAGAATCTGATATTGATCAAGTTGTATCGGGCATGAAAGACCAAGACAGAATTTTCCTCCGAACACAAATTGTTCAATAGTAACCATTATGGCAAGGACAAGTACAATAACAATAAGACCCACCACAGCCGCCTGTATTTTGTCCTGTGCTTTTTTTACGCTTTCCTTGTCTCCGGATGAGGTCACCCAGCTGAATGCTCCAAGAAGAAGATAGATGAGCGCTGCAAGACCCGCAATAAAGAAAAAGAGCTTAATTAAAAAACCAATAATGTCTGCGATTGACGGAATAGTAAATGTGGTTGCGACGGTTGCGTTTTGGGATGTTGCCGCTTGTACTGTAAAAAATCCATATGCAAGACTGTTACCAAGTTTTTTTATGATTTTCATATTGATTCATTGTAGCCAACAACTCCTCTTCTTGTCAAGGGCTATTCTTAAAGAATGTAAATAAGCGAAACCACAATTATCACCCACAATAATATGGTAACAATAAGCGGTCTGTCTTGAGTAATAATCCTCTCAGGCCTTTCCCCCTCATCTCGTTCATACAGAAGCTGGGCATATCGTGCAACCCCATATACTACAAGAGGGACCGTTATCATCATCCATTTACGTACTTCCAATGACGGAACATACAGACCTACAAAGCTAGAAAATATGGTTTTTACCTGGGGAATTCGCTCCACATAGGTATATGTTGCATAAGCAATTATTGTTGCCGTTGCAAAAGTATTTGTTAAAAAATCAAGGTAGTGTTCTTTATATTTATATAGTGATTCGCGCGTCTCTCTTCCGTGTGTTACGAGCTCCGAATGCCTTTTTATTGTTGCCATAAAAAGCGATACAAAAAATATCGTTAAAAGAAGCCATATCGGAATATGGTATCCAGTAACCAGCTCTCCCCCCATCGCCCGCAACATAAAAGAAAACGAAATCGTAAAAATATCTACGGTAGGAAATTTTTTTAAGTAAAGTGAATAAAAAAAATGAAGCAGTATAAATAAAAGAGCCAGGAAAAAAAAGGGGACAGAAATAAAGATGGATAAAAGAAGTGAAACGGCAGTAAGGATAAATACAACGAAAGTGGCCTGCTGCATGCTTATTTCACCTGCGGCTATCGGTCTTCCCGACTTAATTGGGTGTTTAATATCATACGGATAATCAATTATGTCGTTTAATAGATATGACGTTGAAGACAGTAAACAAAAAATGAAAAATGCATCAAGCGTACGAAGAAATAAAGGAAGCTCAAACAGGGTTCCTGAAAAAATTATCGCTGTAAAAACAATAAAATTTTTTATCCACTGATTGATACGCACCGCCCGCAGGTAGATACGGAATCTGTTTTTTGTTGCTGCCACTCTTGTATTATACACCAATATCATATAGGATAATAAAACCAATACCATTTATGAATAAAAGGCCATTTCTCGTCATTCCTCGTCTTATCGAACAACCCACCTGGGGAGGCTTATATATTGCACAATTTAAAGGTATTGATTCGTCCTTTTTAAGAGATAAAAAATTCGGCCAAAGTTATGAGCTTTCCGGCTCCTCGGTTTTATCACTTGCAGACAGCACCGTCGATCGTCATTTTAAAGACGATCTTGTTGCATTAAATGCCCCGGAGGCTGATTTAACAACTCAGGACAGTATACAATTGTCTGAGCTTGTGTCTCAGAACCCAAAAGAAATTTTAGGTCCACAAGTCAAGAATTCAACCATGCCGCTTCTTATAAAATTTACACAAGCTCTTGGAAATTCCTTTCAACTTCATATCCCCAAGTCGTTTTCTTCGTCTTATTGGCGGCCAAAACCTGAGTCTTGGTATTATCTCGAAGACGGACTTATTACCTTTGGAATAAAAAAAGGTACCGATCTTATGGCTTATAAAACTGTCTGTCTGGTTATCGATGAAAAAATGAAAGAACTATCAAGCAGTGTTATAAGTAAAAAAATCTCATTACAAGAAGCAAAAACCCAGGCTAATTTGTTTATAAAAAAACAAAATCCTTGGCAGTTTGTAAACGTACACAGAATAAAAAAACATACTGTTGTAGACCTAAGTCAGGGGGGGCTTCATCATTCATGGGAAGAAGATGCGCTTGGATTTCCGCTTGGTAATGTCGTTTATGAAGTTCAACTTGATGTTCCTGATGATTCATCAACCATCCGCTCTTTTGATAAGGGTAAATTTTTTCCTGACGGATCAATACGGAAAATACACATTGATGATTATTTTGCCGCCATAAACACAAAACCCGAGAAAAATGATTTGAGTCTTGCGCTGAGAAAAAAAACGGGTAATTGTTTACTTCAAACCACTCATTATTCTCTTGATCTTTTGTCAATTCAGAAAGAGACAATGCAAAATACCACCACGTCTTTTGTTCATTTATTTGTACTTGAGGGTGAAGGTGTTGAGGTTGAAACACAAAATCAAACAATTGTCGTAGGCCGAGGATACTCCTGTTTTATCCCTTTTGCAACGTCTGCCTTTTCACTTTCCCCCGTTGAAGAAAAAACACTCGTACTGAAAACCTATATTTCAGGATAATGGGGATGGGTCGGGACGGCGAGACTTGAACTCGCGACCTTACGCTCCCAAAGCGTACGTTCTAGCCATCTGAACTACGTCCCGTACCAATGACACCAAGCTTCAAATTAAAAAAGAGAGTATATGTATTATATCAAAGAAACCACTTCCCCACCCAATTTAACCGCATAATTGGTTCCGCGATCATAAGGATACGTCATCTCAAGATTTGCTATAAAAAGATTTTTTATCGGCGTCTCAAAACCCACTCTGTTTTTCACAAACCCCTCATCATATATTGGCTGTGCAAAGGGCGCCTTAAATAAATAGAGTTGCTTCGGTCTTTTGTGTTCCCCTCCCAATGTATGAATATACGGAAGTATAAGATTATAATATTCCCCCCTGTCCATTAAGAGCCTTTTATCATCGTGTTCCAGGTAGTTTGCCACATACAACAGACTATTTTGATTGTAATGGCTTTTATCAATAAAATTCGTGTGCTGAACCAACACCATCATCGGTGCTTTTTTATCACACACACTTACCCAGTATTCGTTTTTAAACAAGGGGGTTTCGGTTTCTATGATTAAATTCATTGCATAAAGATATTTGATTGCATTGAGTCGATTTATATAGGATTGTGGCAAAATAGAGCGGGCAAGTCCTGTAAATAATGGGTTGGGAAGTGTTGAAATAACCACATCATAATCTTTTTTCTCTCCCCTACTCCACACAGAAAAGCCTTTGTTGTTTTTTGAGAGCATCTGTACTTGATTATCTGTTTTTATATTTCCCCCCAATCCAATTATTTTTTTTTCTAAGTGATTAATAAACGCTTGAAAACCTCCCTCAAAATATCCTAACTTATTCGTTCTTTTATGTATGCGGGCCCAGATAAAGGAGGCAACAATTTTTTCCGCATATTTACCGAACTTTTTCCGAAAAAGCTCTTCCCACAAAACGTTCCAAGCCCTATCCCCCATGGTTTTTTTTAATAGGTGCGCAGCTGTTTGTTTTTCATAAAATGAAAAGTGGGGGGTTAGTTTAAAAAAAGAAAGCACAACGCCCGTCCTTATTTTCTCCGGTAAAGAAAGAAGGGGGAATAATAAAAAATCTTGCGGAGTATCTACGGGAAATGTGCGGTAATTATATTCCCCGTTCTCTATCTTGTACAAAGAAGAGGTTGTTGGCTTTTTAAAAAAAACACCCGCATACCCGGTCTGTTGTGCTAGTTTAATTATGTCTGCGTCGTTTGCAAATATGTGGTGATATGTCCGTTCCAACTCCCACTCCCAACCAACACCTTTAAAACCACCGGAAAGACCTCCCACCCGTACTTCTTTTTCATATAAAACAACCGTGTGGTTTTTTTGTAGTAATTTATAGGCTGCCGTGAGACCGACAAACCCACCCCCAAGAATGGCAACTCTCATATTATTCGTTTTGTCTACCTCGTACCACCTCGAGAAGAACCACCTCAATAAATAAAGTAAGCGGAATGGAAAGTAATATCCCCAACACACCAAAAAGCTGTCCGCCGATGATGAGCGAAATAAGTGTTATTATCGGGTTAAGACCAATCACCTTTTTCATAACCATCGGAACAACAACGTTGTTTTCAAGCTGTTGAACAATAAAATACAGGGCGATGGTTGCCGCACCAAGAAAATATGATTGCGCAACACCCACAATAAAAGCCGGAATCGTTGCAATGGTTGGTCCTAGGTTTGGCACTACTTCTAAAAGCCCCGCAATAATTGAAAGGGGGAGCGCATAACGAACTCCGATAAGAGTAAGCCCCACATATGTCATAACACCAACCACAAGCATAAGGATAAGTTCTCCGGTAAGCCACGACCCCAAACGTTTCTCGGTTTTTTCAAATATCGATATAATTCTTTCCGCTTCTTTTTTGTTAAAAAGGGCTTCAATTTCGTTTTTTAAAAAATTTGGTTCCATTGTAAAATAAAGGCTGAAAAAGAGGGTGGTAAACACAAACATGATGTTTGAAAAGGTTGATCTGATTATTTGAATTGTTTGATTTGTTATGTTGGGTATATATTGAAAAAGGGAGTCAATATTTATACTTTTCATGATGGTTGGACTAATAGCCTCAATCATCGAGGGAAGGTGTTTTACCAAAAGTGTGGTTTCTACGATAAGCGGAGGAAATATCCATCCGGCAAGAAAAGTAAAAAACAATATAAAGAAAATAAAAAAAAGAAGTGTAGCAAGCTTTCTTGGCACCCGTTTAGATTCAAGGAATAAAACAGTGGGTTTAGCTGCGCTTGTTATTATAAACGCAATAAACAAAGAAAGAAAAAGGCTACGTATGTACCAAAGCAAAATAAGAAAAATAATAAACAAAACAGTAAATACGATTGTCTTAGCCGAGACCTCAACCCGATAAACAGAATGGTCTTTCATAGTATTAATCTTATCAACGTGTTGTGGCTTTCGCAAGAGTGAGAACAAACACCGTGCGGTCCGGATCTGCTTTTTTTATGGTTTTTACCGCTTCTTTTACCGTTGCCCCGGTTGTAAACACATCGTCTACCAATAGGATTGTTTTTGCCGTCCCACACCCACAAAGAACCGAAAACGAACCACGAACATTAACGTTTCTTTGTTTGTCGTTGTGTGCATACTGCGCCTGCGGTGCGGTTTCTCTCGTTTTATATAACAATTTTTTATACTTTTTTTCTGTTAAAAGCGAGACTTTCTTTGCAATAAAAGATGACTGATTAAACCCGCGCTGTCTTTCTTTTGTTTGTGAAAGTGGAATTTCCGAAATAAGCAAACCCTCAATTGTTTTGTAAAACAGAAGTTGTTCTTTTCCGTATTTTGACACAAGATAGAAAAGATCGTATATCGCATCAGCAACAAGCCGATATTTAACATTTTTTAATATTTTCTTAAAAGGGGTGTTGTAATAGAAAATTGTCATAAAACCATCTATTCCTTGCTTTTTTTTACACCGTGGGTGGGTAAGTCCATACAGACTTTTTTTTCCGCAATATACACATGTTTGATGGAGAACCACCGAAAGAAGCCGTTCACAGACCCCACACACATACACACCAAGTCTTCCGCAAACCAAGCAACTACTTGGAAAAAACACATCTAGACCCATAGGGAATAGAAATATTTTACCACTTGAAATTGTGTGTTAATATGTTTATTATTTGTGGATAAGTTATCCACAGATTTAATTTGGGTTTATGTTATCGTCTCTTTGGGAGGGTTTTTTAAAAGAATTTGAGAAACGAAAAGAACAGACACCTGTTCTTGTCTCTTTTGTACACCAGTTTTCTCCCTTGGAATTATCAAACGATACACTTGTTTTGGGTTGTGAAAATGCCGGGGTAAAACTCTATGTTGAAAAAAGAATAAAAGAAGTCGAACACGCTCTTTCACAACACCTTCACAAACCAACCCTCATACAAATAGTAATAACTCAAAAGAAAAAATCGGGGAGACCAACACCCGACACCCCACTTCTTTCTTTTCAACCATCACTTGATGACCTATTTACCCGGGCTGGACTTCATGCGAAATACCGCTTTGACAATTTTGCAGTTTCTCCAACCAACAATGTTGCTTTTGCAGCAGCTCAGGCTGTTGCAAAAAATCCGGGAACGTCATATAATCCTCTGTTTTTATACGGAGGGGTGGGTGTAGGAAAAACTCACGTTGCCCAGGCTGCTGCACGTTCTGTTCTTGAAAAAAACGCAAACAACAGGGTTTTGTTTTGCCCGGGTGACAGGTTTACAAATGAGCTTATTGAGTCGTTTCAGGATAAAAGCACACCGAAGTTTCGTAAAAAATATCGAAACCTAAGTGTTTTAGTTGTAGATGACATACAGTTTATTGCAGGAAAACAAGCAATACAGGAAGAGTTTTTTCACACATTTAATACAATTGTGTCTGCTGGGGGACAGGTTATCCTAACTTCGGATCGACCACCAAGCGAAATTAAAAACCTTGAAGATAGATTGAGATCGCGTTTTTCGGGTGGTCTCATCGTTGATATACAAGAGCCTGATTTTGAACTAAGAACTGCAATTCTGCTTATCAAAGCGCGGGAAAAAGATATTGAGCTTGGTGTTGACGCGGCAAAAGTAATCGCAGAACAAGTAAAAGACACCAGAGCCCTTGAAGGAACCCTCCTTTCAATATATGCAAAAACGCTGGGAAAAAAAGACGGAATAGACTTGGATGAAATTGAAAATTTTTTTGGTTCCGTACAGGAAAAAAAAATTGAAAAAATCTCACCCCACGACATTATTCGTGCCGTGTGTTCATATTACAATGTAAGACAGTCACAAATTAAAAGCACAATGCGCACAGAAAATCTCGCCCTTCCAAGACAAATTATAATGTATCTCCTGAGAAGGGAGCTTAAGCTTAATTTTGAAGAAATTGCTTATATTCTTAAGAAAAAAGATCATACCACCATCATTCACGGAGATAGAAAAATTAGCGCGCTCATGATAAAAAACCCCTCCTTTAAGGAAGAGATTGATAGAATAGTAAATTCTCTCTCTCTATCCCCATGATATCCACACACCCTCCACACCCTTTTTTTTCACTTCTTCTTGTCTTGAAAACACGCGGCTGTTTTTGTACACTTATTCACACGCTCTATTACTACTATTTATAGATAAATAAATAATAAAAATGACCATCACAATACCAAAAAATGTTTTTCTAGATAATCTCCAGTCCGCTTCTCTTTTTACATCAAGTAAATTTGGTTCATCCACAACGTTACAGGGAGTTCTTTTGGAAATATTTGACAATAAACTTCATTTCTATTCAACAGACATGAGTTCTTTTTTTCATTCATCAATACCTGTAAAAATAAATGACCCGATAAGTGTTGTGCTTGATGTAAAGAAAATTATTGAGTTTTGTTCTTTACTTCCGGGAGATAGTGTGGAATTAGTATTTGAAAAAAACAAAGTACGTATTAATGGGGAAAAAACTACAGGTTCTTTTCCATTTATTGATGCAAAAGAATTTCCAAAACCCCCCGCATTAAAAAATGAACAAAAAAAAATCAATTCATCCCTTTTTCTTTCTCTTCTCCCTCTTGTCATATTTTCAGCTTCAAAAGATGAATCAAGACCCTCATTAAACGGAGTTAATTTTTTAGATATCGAGGGACGCTTAACTATTGTTTCAACAGACGGATTTAGATTGTCTTTAGCAACCACAACAGAAGATACTGGAATACCACCCATGCTTGTACCGAGCGGATTTTTATCGGACATTATTAAAAAATGTAAGGGAAGGGGTGATGTGTTTTTGAATTATTCTCGAGAAGAAAAAATTGTTATGTTTAGGGTGGGTGATGAGGAATATTATAGTAGGCTTATCGAGGGTGAGTTTCCACCTTTCGAAAAAGTATTACCAACAGAGAAAAAAACACAAGTAACACTTGATAAGGATGAGTTTCTTTCACGAATAAAAATAATTTCGGTTTTTGCAAGAGACACATCTAATATTGTTTTGTGTGAATTCACAAAACAAGGACTTACCATAAAGCCAAAATCAACCGAGGGGGAAACAAACTCAACATTATTAGACTGTGTCTTTGAGGGGGAAGAGCAAAAAGTTGCTTTTAATTATCGTTTTATTCTTGATTTTTTAAATAACATCGAGGGAAAAAAAGTAAAAGTTGAGATAGTAAGACCGGATGCTCCGGTAGTTTTCAGGGTGGGGGATAAGAAGGACTTTCTTCACATTATCATGCCGGTGAGAGTTCAAGAATAGGTATAGTTTAATATAAGTCAATAATAAAAAATGAACCTTACTATTTATTCCGATGGTGGATCTCTAAATAACCCAGGACACGCAGCATGTTCTTATTTGATTTATAATAATGGAATTTTGCTGGAAAAAAAAGCCTTTGATTTGGGTATTAATTCAAACAATGTTGCCGAATATATGGGTCTCATTCGGGCGCTTGAGAGAGTGAGAGAGTTGGGGAAAAAGAAAGAAATCAAATCAATAACATGCATTTCCGACTCTCTTCTTATGGTTGAGCAAATGAACGGAAACTATAAGGTAAAACATCCCAGTATGAAAATTCTTGCACAAAAAGCAAAAAACATAATTTTAGAGATAGGAGTAATACCCACATTTAAACACGTATTGAGAGAGAAAAACAGGGAAGCAGACGCATTGGTAAAAACAATTCTTGAATATTAGTTTTAAAGCTCTCCTAGTTTTTCCTTGCGTTTCACCTCTTCTTTTACAAGGTTGAGAAAGCGCTCTGTTGAGGATAATCTTTTATGACCTACGATTTTTGCAATATATTCAAGAGATGCTCCACCCATAAGTTGTTGAGCGATAAATGTGTTGCGAAGATCATTTACTGTTGCGTTAGCAATTTCAACCTCTCTAAAACACCTATTAATGATCTGTCTGATGTTTCTAATTAATATCGGTTTACCACTTCGTGTGATAAAAAGATGAGAGTCTTTGGCATTTCCACCCCTTGTTTTTAAATACTCAGAAACAGCTTTTTTAACAGACTTATTCAAGGGAACAGAGCGTGATGGGTTTTTTCCATATGGTCTTACGGAAAGCTCTCCATCTTTAATGTCTTCAATATGGATACCGGAGAGCTCTCCAATTTTAATACCCGTCTGAAGAAGTATTTCAATAAGAGCATAGGTTCGTGCGTCATCTTTGGCAAAATCGCGAAGCGCATGATATTCAAGCTTGCTTAATATTCGTGGGGGTGTTGTGGCATATTTGGGATGAGATACGTCAAGAGAAGGATTTTGATCAATGGTTTGGTTGTTTTTTAAATAACGGAAAAAAGTACGGATGGAGTTGAGCTTACGAGAGGCGGATTTTTTTGTATAGTTGTCTGTTATGAGTTTTAAAATAAAATCGTCAATATCTTCCTTTTTTATCTCTCTTATGTCTGTTTTTTCTTTTGTTGTAAGAAAACCCACAAACTGTTCAAGGTCTTTTTTATATGCAACTATAGTAAAGTCTGATTTACCCTGTGCTTTTAAGTGTTCAACAAACTCGTTTATAAGGGTGTGTGGAATGTAATTAGCCATAACAGCCTATAATATAGCATATGTAGTATAATAATACAAGCGTATTTAAGGCTCGGCTAGTATCTTTCAAAATGAACGAGAGACTTGTCTATTTGTTGATTATATAGGTATTCTCTTGTAGATTCGACAATTTCTCTTCGTCCACAAATATAAAATTC
>CAZYXQ010000030.1:515-11216 GCA_964651235.1 uncultured Gammaproteobacteria bacterium | reverse complement strand
AGGTAGTGATGGAAAAAATTTTCTTACTACCTTATAATACTCACCCATTCTTTTTTGTTGCTCATGTGTGTCTTGTGTGGTAAAGGGATGTTGGAGTTTACTATGTAATATGCCATCATCATAATCTGCTATTACTGTATGTAATAAACCGTTTGGTTGAGCAACAAGAAAAAATCCCACACTATTAATATGAACTTGGTGTTGTTGCATCATCTGATATAATCTTGACAATTCATGTAAAAAAGATTTTTCATTCCTTGGTTTTACATCATGCCATTCATTTGCCCAACCAATAGAACTGATTGGTCCAGCTCGACCAATATCGGGTAAACTTACAACTAAATTAAGAAGACCTTGGGTTAAATCTGTCATTTCAAAAAATTTACCGCCCCAAGCAACTTCGAATCGTGGCAAAACTGGAAATCCACAATCCCTCATATATCGATATGCAAATTGCATTTCAGTCGCCTTATCATCATTCCATCTATATGGGATTTTGTAGCATAAAGAAGGTTTTTTTGAAAGATCAACAAATACTTCAGAAAACTGGCCATGACCAATTTGGAAAATACCCGATTCAGGTTTTCCCGAAGTACATTCCATTGTGGTCCTTCTTTTCTCTGGCATATTTCAGCTTCATAGTATATAATACTATAAGATAATTTTCAATATGACTTTATGACTGTCTTAGGGCTTATTGCTCCACCAAAAGCAGGAAAAGGCGTAGTAGTTGATGCACTAGTCAGTGATGGTTGGACTCATATAAGTATGTCAAAGATACTCTATGAGCATATGGTTGTCGCTGATGAACATCCTGAGAGAAATCAGTACTTTGAATCCTCATCTCACTTTAGAGAACAAACATCCCGCTCTATAATTGCAGAGTGGTGTATGGAAGAGGTGCGAAAATTACCCCATGATAAACAAGAAAGAGTGATAATTGATGGCATACGAAATGTGGGGGAGTTAGAGTATATATCGAGACTTCAAAGTACTTCTGTACATTTTTTAGGAATAGTGGCGGATGAGAACCCGACCAGAGACAGAGAAATCCGTAGGGAAAGATTCGCAGGAAATGTGGATCAAAGGGGAGAGGGATTTGAGCGATTGGCTGAGTTTGATGCAATTGATGATAGGGAATGGGATAGTGGAGAGTTTGGAAGTCAAATTGGAGAGTGTTTAAGGTTAGTTAGTGAAATGAAAAATGGTCAGGTTATAATAAATAATGGGACAACAGATGAGGAGAGATTGAAATTTCAGGATGAAATACGAGTATTGATTAACACAATTGAAGGTAGCATATCCCAACCAGAACGAAAATGATAAGTTGTGTACTAATATATGAATATCATAGAAGTAGAAGCAAAAGATCACTATGAAGCAGGATATAAGCTGGGTCAGCTTACTGCAAAACTACAACATCGTTTTTTGGAAGCATACCCTCTGACTGAGTCTTGGGAAGAACTGATTGAAAAGTCAAAAAGTTTTTTAAATACTACAAAAGAAGTATTTCCGCAATATATTGATGAGATTCATGGATTGGCAAACGGAGCCCGTATCTCTTTTGACAAATTATGGGTAATGCACTGCATTGATGAGATATTGAAGCGGTCCTATGTGGAAAAGTGTTCTTCACTGTTTATAAAAAGAAACAGTGATTATCTGATCGGTCACAATGAAGATTGGGATTTATGGACAAAGGAATATTATTTTTTGTATAAAAAAACAATTAATGGTACGACTATCCTTGAACTCGGAATGCCTGGAGTAGTGTGCGGTGGGACAGTAAGTATTAACTCTCATGGATTAGTTCAGACAATTAACACCCTTCATCATACGGATTTTCAAATAGGTACACCCCGACAAATCATTGCCAGGTGGATCTCAGGACGGGAAAGCCTTAGTCGGGTATATGCTGAGTTTCCCAGATTTAAACGTGCAGCAGGTTATTGTTATAATCTGTATCAAAACGGCAAAGTACTTTCCATTGAAAGTTCAGCCAAACAGTTTGAATATGTGGAACCCGCTGCAACTTACTATCATACAAATCATTACACCGGTGCATTAAGAATTGTTGAAGAAGAAGATGAGACGGAACTGCCTGGAGTAGGTAGGTATGAACTGATCGGAGAAAAGATTGGTTCGGTATCTGATATTCAATCCCTTAAGGAATTGCTTTTACTTAAAACGAATGGAATAAATTCAATATATCGTATCACTGGAGTAGCCACGGTTGCTTCACTTATTATTGATATTACCCATAAAATGCTGTATGTAACGCAGGAAAATCAAGGGGAAAAAACAAATTGGCAGGAATTCAGACTGGACTTTCTTGCTTAAAGACATAACGGGAATTAGTATGTCTTACATACATACCTCTTGACAGTATAGCGTGGAAGGGTTAACATATCTTTACGATGATTTACTTTGAAAAAAGATCGTTTCCGCATAGGGGAGATACGCTCATCTGCACAGTGTATGAAGACAGCTTAAAAAAAGACACTCTTCTTAAAGAATTAGACAACATACTTAAAGGAAGTATTTATAAAAAAATAGAAAATCATCTTTTTGAAGGAAAAAAAGGAGAGATTCTCAGTCTTGAAAGTAATACGCTATATGAACATGTAATACTCTGTGGAGCAGGTATGCAAAAAGAGTTTTCTCCTGTCGTTTTAAGAGATTGTATAGCGCTATCAGTCAAAGAATCACGTAGGATAAAGTCGAAAGAATTACATCTGTTTTATGTTCCAAAAAATCATTCACAGGATTTCGAATATGGAAAACAGGTTTCAATTGGATTTGAGTTGGGTAATTATGAATTTAATAAATACAAAGGAATAAACGAATTAAAAAAACAGCAGAAGATTCATAAGATGTATATATATAGTAAGGAAGAATCGTCCTCATTTATGCAAGGAGTAGAAAAGGGGAGAGCAGTTGCACAAGGAGTCATGCTTGCGCGGGATCTGGTTAATGAGCCGGCATCAGTTGTTGATCCGGCCAGGCTTGTTGAGGTGGCTTTTGAAATTGAAAAAGATTCCGGGAAACAAATACGTGTAGAAATACTTGATAGACAGGAATGTGCCAGGTTGGGTATGAATGCATATTTAGGTGTGGCAAAAGGAAGTGTCCATGAACCCCGATTTATTATTCTTCATTATACTCCAAAGAGAATACAAACGAAGGAGACGGTGTGTTTGATCGGAAAATCGATCACATTTGATTCCGGAGGATTGTCATTAAAACCCTCAAAAGGAATGGAGGATATGAAAACTGATATGTCAGGCGGTGCTGCAGTCTTAGGGATATTTCATATCATGAGCCGGTTTCCTGATCTTGTGAACCAGGAAGTGTGGGGTCTTTTACCAGCTTGTGAGAATATGCCTTCAGGAAGCGCAATGAGACCTGGTGATGTTGTTAAGGCTTTAAACGGTAAAACTATCGAGGTACTCAATACAGATGCTGAAGGAAGACTTGCTCTTGCCGATGCCATTTCATATGCAGAATCTGTTATCAAACCCGATAAAATCATTGACATCGCAACATTGACAGGTGCCTGTATTGTGGCACTTGGTCAGCAGATTGCGGGTGTTTTTGGTAACAATGCGGGATTCACCGAGCGATTTCTTAAAGCAACCAAAGATGAAGGTGAAGATGCATGGGAATTACCTCTCCATGCTTCATATGCAACACAATTAAAAAGCGATATTGCAGATATTAAAAACATAACCGGAAGGGGGTATGCCGGAGCAATAACTGCCGGACTTTTTTTGAAAGAATTTGTGAAGAAATCAAAATGGATACATATTGATATTGCAGGTCCTTCATATCAAACCGAAGGAGGACATGCACTTTGGGGTAAGGGAGGTACGGGTTGGGGTGTGCTTAGTATTATAAATTTATTAAGTAACATAAGATGAAACTCTACAACATACTGCAAACGGACGACATCATCAAGGTAGACCAACAGGACACCTTATCTGCTGCTTTATCCAAACTTTCGAGTTCACATGACGCTGCGTTTGTTTTTTCAAAGGAAAATAAATATATGGGAGTGATAAATCCCTATTATTGTGTAATAAAAACATCATCTCCTTCAAATGCAAAAGTCGAACATTCGCTTTTTCATGCTCCCCATATTCAATTGAAGTTTCCTGTTTCAAAAATTGCACAACTAATGATTGAGTCAAAGATTCATTATTTGCCTGTATTTGATGATAAGGAACAATTTTTAGGGATTGTGACAGCAAGGGGTTTGTTGCGGGCTCTTGAAAACTTGGATATTTTTACGGCTAAAATAAGTGATCTTATTGCTCGAAAAAGGTTGTCTTTGCTTACGATCTTTGAGGATGACTCACTTGCGACAGCTATGCAGAAGCTCAAAACTTATAAAGTATCAAAACTTGTTGTGATCAATAAAGAGATGAAATTGCGCGGTATTTTAAGCTATTATGATTTGATTGCATATTTGGTCAGCCCAAAAAAACGGGAAAAACAAGATAAGTCGGGGGATAAGATAGGACTTCAAAGCAGGAGGGTGAGGCATTTTCAAAAAACATATGTGTTGACGCTTAATAAAGATGATTATTTACGTGACGCTCTGCACCTTATCTTAGAGAAAAAAATCGGTAGTGTCGTAATAATAGATGATCAAAACAGACCGATAAATATCATTACTACAAAGGACCTTCTTTCCCTTTTTATTAGAGAAAGTACAAAGGAGAATATTGAATTTACGAGTAAAAACTTATCGAAAGAAAGTAAAAAAACCATGGGTGGTTTTTTTGAACATCTGAAACTCTTAATGAAAAAAAAGCAGGATGTGGGTAAGGCGAAACTTGTAGTGAAAGAAGAAAAACAAGGAGGATTGTTTCAGGTTGTGCTTTCACTCATATCTAAAAAAGGTGATACGAAAATAATTAAAGAAGAAGGAAAGAACCTCAATAAAGTATTAAATAAGGTTAAAAGAAAAGAAGAGGAATAAAAAGCTTTCCCCTTATTGTATCAATGAAACGAAATAAACTATTCATCGTAGGAATCCTATTGCTTGCTGTTTTACTGCGACTTCAAAATATAAACTGGGATGAAGGATTTCACCTGCATCCGGATGAACGATTTTTGACCATGGTTGGGAATGCAATGAAGCTCCCTACCGTATTTCTTGACTATTTTGATCCTTCCGGTTCATCATTAAACCCGGTGAATGTCGGATACTCTTTTTTTGTGTACGGGATATTCCCGTTAGTGTTGAATAAAATACTTGCCGTTTTATTGGGGAATGATTCATACCATATGTTTACTCTTCAGGGAAGATTACTTTCGGGTTTGTTTGACATAGGGATCGTATTTATTCTTTATAAACTGGTTTTACTGTTACAAAAAAAGGAAAGGCTTCCGGGCGCTTTGAAATATGTTGCACCCTTTATGTACGTTACTTCCGTATATCCAATACAAATATCCCATTTTTTTACTACTGATACATTTTTATCTTTTTTTCTTTTTATGTCCCTGTATATGGCTTTCTTATTTCATTATGAAAAAAAGTTTACTCATCTTATGTATGCTTCAATTTGTTTGGGTCTGGCATTTGCATCAAAAATTAGTGCCGTTTACATGCTGCCGTTAATTATGTTCGTTGTTTTTTTTACCCCGTTGAAAGAAAGGAAATGGAAGAACATTATTTTCTACGGTATATTATTTTCCACAATCACATATCTTTCAATCAGGATTTTTAATCCGTATTATTTTGAAAATGAAAACATATTCAATTTTAAAATCAATGCAACATTTCTTAAAAATATTTCAGATCTGAAAGCAATGTCAGATGGAAAAGTATGGTTTCCTCCGGCAGTTCAATGGTATACGAAATCACCTCTTTTATTTAGTTTATTTAACTTAGTTTTTGTCGGTTTTGGATTTTTTCACTTTTTATGTGCAATATATGGATTTGTAAAAGCGTGGATGATATATCGGAAACAGCATTTTTTTATTTTATTTACCATTTTTTCCGCACTATGGATCGTCGGTTATTTTCTGTATAACTCAGTGCAGTATGTAAAATCACTTCGATATCTTATTTTTATATTTCCCATATTATCATTTTATGCAGGGCTGGGGGTGGTGGAGCTTATCAGAAAAAAGAATAAGATATTCATTTCGCTTACTATCATGTTACTTCTCGTTTGGCCCTTAATTTTTTCCAGTATTTATTTGTTAAGAAATACGCGTATTGAAGCATCAGAGTGGATATATGAACATATTCCAAACGGAGCCCGCATTCTTACCGAATACTGGGATGATCCTTTACCCCTTCCTGTTTCAGATACAAAAGGCAAAATATTTAACGTGATTCAGATACCGGTGTTTGATCCGGATACGACAAACAAGTGGGCCGCATTGGATTTGGAATTTAAGACATCTGATTATTATATACTGTCTTCAAATAGGGGATGGGGAAGTATACCAACAGTGCCGGAAAAATATCCGAAAATGAGCCGATATTATAAGGATCTCTTTGATGGGAAAACTTCATTTAAGCTTGAAAAACGGTTTGTTCCAGCTTATCAGGAATTTTTTCCGTTTCATCCGTCTTCATGGATAAACCAATGGGTTGAAGAACTTTTTACCGTTTACGATCATCCGTCAGTATTTATCTTCAAGAAAAAATGAAATTCAAAAAAATGAGATATTACTTAACATCAGGAGTAATACTATTTAAAAGTATTAAGAATATATATTCTCTTATAAATCTTTTTTTTAATAAGAAAGCACTTATTACTTTTCGCAATGGATTTTCATTTGAAATACAAACGATGTTAGATGTGCTCATCATCAAAGAGACGATTATTGATGATTGTTATCAAATAAAAAAATGTTTTGGTAACAAAAAGCCTAAGATAATCGTTGATATTGGTGCGGGTTTTGGGGATTTCTCTATTATGGCTGCATCGTTATATAAAGAAGCATATATTTATGCCTTTGAACCTCATCCGGTACTTTATGGGTTATTAATCAATAATATTAAACGATCCGGTTTAACAAATTTAAAAGCATATCCGTATGCAGTTGGTAACAAAGACTATTTAGATTTAAATGTCCTGGCAGAGCATACTCAAACTTCAGCATTTAATAAGGATACTTCAAGTACATTTCGGGTAAAATCAGTAGGGTTTAATACCATAGCACCCGAATCAAAGATAGATTTTTTAAAAATGGACTGTGAGGGAGGGGAATACGAAATTATAAAATCGTTGACACCTACACAGAAAAAAAGAATTATGCATATTTCCATGGAATATCACAATTTATATATTCCCCATGTTGATAGATTTATCAAAGCTTCATTAACTCCTTATTTTCAGATACACAGAGTGGATGATCCGTATGATGAAGGGTACGGATTACTTTTTGCGCAAAATAAAAAATCGCGCAGCGCTCCGATAAGAAGTATTTGAAACCGCTATGGTATTTTGAATAAAAGACTTCAGGAATAGATGGGTACTTGGAAAAAGTACCCATTTTTTTGTTAATCGGTATGAAATTAATGAGGGTATTGATACATAATGAAACAGGTCAAGTAGTTGTGCTTGATGAGGAAAAAGATAACCGATTTCCTTTTCTACAATAAAACCCTGTTTCAAAAAAAGTCTTTTCCATTTTGATGGTGAGTACAGACTGTAATGTTCTTGTCTCTTATTGAGCCATCTGGCATATGAAGGACCGAAAAGGTTAGATCCCAGCATCATACTGCTCCAATTATCTGTCATGACAGAAGTAAGAAAGTATCCGTCCTTCCTCAATACCCGATATATTTCAGATACTGATTGTTCAATGTTGGGAACGTGTTCGAGTACACAATTTGAAACGACAGTTTTAAATGAATTATGCGTAAACGGCATTATGGTTCCGTCATAGGTAACCATTTTTTTGTACACTTTGTTATTTTGTGCCGACCGGATACGGGGATTTATCTTGAGATCAATTCCCACATTAATTTCAGTATCAAAAACAAGATGAGCAAAAAATCCATCTCCGCACCCGAAATCAAGAATGGGTTTTTTTATAAAAGTGCGGTTTTCGTGAAACAGTGATGCTTCAGTTGGTCTGATAAAAGACATAAATAGAGGAGCCTGTTTAAGATATTCTGTGAGAAAATAGTCAATATTTTTTTTCATAGTGATACATGTATCAATTGTTGATAATACTTTCAAAAGCACTTATGGTATGTACAGGATCGAATTCTTTAACTGCTTTTTGTATCAGTTTGTCATTTGAATATTTTAGTCTATTGTTAAGGATAGCGGAAATTGCAGTTTCAATTTGTTTTGTCTGTTTTGGTTTAACCAGAATACCCATTCCCGTTTTTAATATGGGTGTCCTTACTCCAAAAAGGTCAGTTGCAACAACCGGTGTGCCGAGCGTCATTGCTTCAATTTGCGTAAGTCCAAATGCCTCCGTTTCATTCACTGAAGGAGTGACTAATACATCAAGTGTTTTAAGCACAGCATAAAATCGGGCAGAGTCCAAGTCATGATATTGTTTTACGGGAAAAGAATTTGTTTTTATTTTATCCATTATAAAACACTGGTACTTTTGTTCACCCACGGTTTTATTTGGATGAGGACCGCACAAGACCAATTGTATCTTCATGTTATGTTGATATAGATGGGAAACTGCATCGATAAGATACTCAAGTCCTTTCTCAGAGGCGATTCTGCCTGCAAATCCGATCCAGATATTATCATATTTCTCTTGACGTAATATCTTTGCCATTTTGTTATCAGGTGTGAGGAATTGATCTCTCATTGGATATGTGTGAATAAGTTTATGTTGAACGTATGAGGGAAGTGTGTTTGTTGCGTAGTCATCATGAGACACAATGTTAGTGCTTAACAGTAATTGTATATATGTAGACAGATTGACAATAAGCTGTAAAAGAAAGCCAAAAGCTCCTTTTGTAATGATATTACAATGATAAATGGTAATTATTTTTTTCCGTAAGCAAAAGGCCATAAGAGCTAAACTTAAGCCTTCAACATTTGGCAGATTAAGAATAACCACTTCATGGGTAAGACATTCTTTTAAAAATGTATAGAGGGAAGAAATAGAAATATATCCCTTTGAGATTTTGAACCAATACGTCATGCGTTTTATTGTCAGATTTTTTACTTTTTCATTGCGGGGAAGTTTTGTGTCGTGTAAAAAAGTGAGGACGGTAATATTATTTTTTTGGGAAAGTGCCAAGAAGAGGCGATACGGGTAAAGAGCGAGTCCGGAAATATAGGGAAAAAAGTAAGGTGAAAAAAAAAGAATTTTCATCGTGTTTTAGGTCTTTTTTTGTATATACTCAACTGCCTTTTTCAAGTATGGGAAGCGTTTTGTATAGGTAATACCTCTATCAAACAGATTAAAAATCCAAAGTACTTTCGTAGCTTTTTGCGTATGAAGATGTTTGACTATATCAAAATTATCTTCAACGTAATAATCAAGGTCCAATTTTTTTATGAGCCGTTCCTTGAAAAGGTGCGGTTGTTCGTCATGTTTATTGTAGTACAGCTCAGAAAAAATCCTGTCAAGCTCCTTTTTTTTGAACCAATAAAGAAGCTCCTTACCCATGAAACTATATCTTGCTGTAATTATGTACGCTTTTATTTTTTTATTTTTAACGAGTTTTTTCACATCATCAAGTCCGGGTGCGATAAAAATGCTTGACTTATGCAGTATTTTCCACAGATATTGTTCCAGAGTACTCTTTGGATAATAAAAGCTGAGATCTTTTTTTCGCAGCAACAACTCTTTAAAAAGGGCGATAAAGGGCCTTGCGATACGGATTGGATTGTACAAAATAACCCCATCAAGGTCAAAACCGACCCGAATGAATTGTTTTTTCATATAGGCTCAATTATACTAAATAAATATGCTTCCTGTATTACTGGACTTGAGTGTTGTGAAGATCTATACCATGGGTGTTTTTTTGGTTCTTGCTTTTTTTTGGGGTAGTTTTATCCTGTGGAGACTTATTCGGGTGAGTTCCTTTAAGGAAGATGATGTATTTGATATTTTATTTAACGTGCTGTTTGGTGGTTTGATCATGGGAAGACTTATATATGTATTACTTCATTTTGATGAGTTCGGGTTAAATATTCTCAAATTTATTCTTATTAACGGATACCCCGGTCTTTCTTTTTTCGGTATGGTACTCGGAACATTAAGTATTTTTTATCTCTCAACATATGTAAGAAAAATAAATTTTAAAGAAATTATTGATTATTATATTCCGTCATTTTTTCTAGCTATAGCAATAGGGAAGCTTGGTGCATTTTTTGCCGGAAGTGAGATAGGATCCGTAACTACACTTCCTATTGCAATAAAATACTCAAATATGGACGGGCTTCGTCACCTAACGCCCTTATATGAAAGCATTCTCTTTTTTGTATGTTCTTATATTTCACATACATTGCTTTTTGAAATTAGAAAAGAAAAACTAAAAAAAGGTTTTAATTTTTATTTTTTTCTTTGGGCTATCGGATGTATTTATTTTATATTTGACAATATGAAGGAGTATAGGTTATACTTCCTAAACTATAGTTTTAATGGTTACGTTTCAGGCATCTTGCTCTTGACATTTAGTTTTTATTTTGTGTATTATTTCAGAAGCCTGATTATTAAGCGAGTCAGATTATTTATCAATTTATTTATTTC
>CAZYXQ010000030.1:0-505 GCA_964651235.1 uncultured Gammaproteobacteria bacterium | reverse complement strand
AAGGATTTCCAAAAACATTCGTCACAAATCAAAAAAAAACTCATACAGGAGGAACAGAAAAAAATTCTGCAACAAATTGAACAACTTAAAAAAGATGATCCTTTTGCAGATCCAGACCATGCATCAGATAACGCTGCTGTTGATACCGATGTAAGGGAACAAGTTGGACACGAAACGGTTGAAGCTGAAATCAAAGATCTCGAAAAAAGAATGAAAGATCTTGAAGTTGCACTTATTCGTATTCAGAAGGGAAGGTATGGAGTATGTGAAAAATGTAACGATACAATAGCAAAGATACGTCTTGATCTTGTTCCCGAGGCGCGTTACTGCATAGAATGTGAAAAAAAACTGAGAAGATAACTGCTATACTGAAATATGTATGAGCGAAGTTCCTTCATCATTGTTTTTTAATTTTTCACTTTATCTTCTTATTCCGTTTATTTTTGCTCTCTTTTTCGGTTATATTATGATTTCTCCTTTTATTGGTTATATGGTAGGGTGTGTC
>CAZYXQ010000029.1:0-11218 GCA_964651235.1 uncultured Gammaproteobacteria bacterium | reverse complement strand
ACTTTATAGATAAAGGGTTTATTAGTTTTGACTTTTGGAAAGCATATTCTGAAGATCCTCTCGGAAATCACCAATTCTTTCAAATGCAATATTACGAAGCTGAAATTAATGCAAAAGATCAAATGGAATTATGCCGGTATGCTTTTACAAAGTTTTACCTCAGACCAAAATTTATTGTATACCGCATGTTTCGCATCCGTTCGTTCAGGGAATTTTATTTTCATATTATAAGTTTTTTTAAACTATTAAGATTCAAGCCAAACAGAGATGCCGCTTAGAAAAAAAGTTATAATATTATTTTCACTTCTTTTTATCCAGATAATTAGTTTAACTCTTTTATTACTCATTGCGAGTAGCCGGTTGTTTTATTGTGGGGATGCTACGATCATTAATTGTTCCGAAAATCAAACACTCTATGTGAAATCTTTCGGATTTGTATCTGCTGAAACCCAATATATGTTGAAAGCGAATGATACACTTACCATACCAGATTCATGGGTTTCGTCAATCGAATTTTCTTGGCCAGCTTATTCTGAAGAAAATCGAATCAGAATTTCGACTAATAATTCCAAGTTTGTTGAAGTTTACCCTGAAATAAACAAAAACAGTATAATTTTAAATGATTCATCTGGCATCAAGGATGCGCCAATACTAACATTAATAAGCAGTAGTTTACGCTGGCATGGAAATGCCGGTATATTTATTTTACTTTTTTGGATTATTCAATTGGCAATATCTTTATTTTTTGTCCTTGCATTGTTGTATCAGTTTCTTTTGTTATTGGAATATAGGGGATTTATTGTGCCCCAATCTGCAAATGACTGTACACAATTAGCGTGTTCTGATAAGCAACCAAGACCTCCTAAAGGAATCCCCTGGGTATCGGTAGTAGCATTGGCATTGTTCGTAACAGGTTCTTTTATTCATCCTCACGGTCGCATTATTACCACATTTAACGAGGAGATTAAAGCCATACAGCCTGCTCTCGAAATGAGAATTAATCATGAGTACTGCACCCCCACTTTTAAGGGTGAAGAGTTTTGGATTAAGCCTCAGGGAATTTATTATTATTATGCATTATTAGGTGAAATTCCAGGGTTTAATTATACTACACATCAGATTTTAATTGCGAACCAGGCATTGAATCTGGCTTTCATATTTTTACTCCTGTTTTTTCTCAGATCTGAATATGGAATTTATCATTCATTACGTATTAGTGTCTTGTTTTTATGTGCACCTGCAGTTGCTAAATTTTTTGGAGAAGTGTATTCCGATAATTTATTTAATCCGGTTGTTTTTTCGGGACTGTTTTGCATCTGGTACTTCCTTCGAAGAGGAAAGGAAAAAACAGCCATATATGTAAGTTGTGCAATTTTTTCACTGGCGTTTTTACTTAAGGGATTTCCTGCTTTAATTTTTCTTGAAACAGGACTAATATGTGGTTTTTATCTGCATGGCAAATGGAAATATCTATTTAGCTTTCATCATGTTGCAGGCATTTTATTTATGTTTTTATTGATTATAACTCCTTTCATAATATTTGGTAAAATCACGGAAATTCCCGAAATGTTTATTGGTATTACTAGTGCCGCAATATTTCATATTAAACCCATGGCCAATGATGTAGGCTGGTTGCAACCAAGTGTTTACTTCGTTTTTGAATTAACAATGATTTATCTTCCGCTTACCATTCTTTTTTACCTCTTGCTTTGCCGAAGGCTAACTGTTGATTTCTTTAAAAACAGAATGTTTATTTTTTTAGCTGGGGTTTTTTCTCTTAATTTCTTAGTTTATTTATTTTCCGGAAAACCGGAAGTGAAATTTCTAACCGCTGTTTTCCCTTTTTTATTAATAGTTCTGTATTTCCTGTATGATAGAACAAGGGAAAACCTTAGAAAAGTGAGTGATGTCCTGTTTTTCGCTTTGCTTGTATGTGCCTTTTTAATCATTGCCTACCTCTTTAAACAGTTTATTGTTTTTGATTCTCATTGGTATTTACCGGTTTTGGGAATCATAGTTCTAACAAGTATTTTAATTCTGTTTTACAAATTTAAAAGCATCCGGCTCGATGTATTGGCGTTGACATTTGTCCTTTTTTCATTTTCATTTCGTTTTACTGATAGTCAAAAAATTGAGGAATATGGTTATGCCCAGACGCAATGTGAAGTTGCAAAACAAATAGCTTCTTATACAGGTAATTCAGCGGTGTATCTTTATAACGCTGAAACAATCTGGAATGAAGATCTATTATATTATCTTACACTAAATAATAAGTCAATAAACTTTCAAATTGCTGACACTGAGTACACTCCGATGTTTATTATTGTAAATAAAAATCAAAAAGTGGATCCCGATTTTCACGAAAGATATACTCTTTTAAATGATTTTGAAATATTCTACGCCGATAAGCTTAAAGTGGGATTTTGGGATTCGCCGAAAATTCATTACATGAAATCAGGACTGTATAAGCGTAACATTCAAAAATAATCCTTTCTCGAAGACTTTGAACCGAAAATAAACTTGAAAAATTGCAGGCCCATCTGAATAGTTTGTTTTGGATATGTAATCGTGCGTTTTAATAAGCTTATAAAGTTCATCGGGTTAAGACAATAGAACGAAAAGAAAAAAATAAACTCATGCCACTTTAGATTTTTGTCAAACCTTGATGATTTATTCCATATCAATCCAGCCTCAGAAGAAAAACAAAATTTTCCGGAATGTTTGTTGTAATATTCGGTTCCAGGGTAGGGTATAACGTAATTTAATGATGCAAACCGTATTGGTAGTCGTCTCAGAAACTTTAAGGTTTTAAAAATATCTGATCGGGTTTCGGTAAACATATCAAACATCAAAAAAACATTGACAGTAATGCCTGCTTTTCTTATTAGTTCCAGCAAATTCTTTAATGTATGAAAGCTTAAATCCAGTTTCTTTCCGTATTCAAGCTGGGTTTCAGTTTTAATCGTTTCAATACCAATGTAAAGGGTCTTAAATCCTATCTCATTTAATAGTATTATCATTTTTTCGTCAAGTAGATCGAGGCGTGTTAAACCATAATAGTTAAATTTTATACCGTTTTTATCCTGCCATAGCTTTATATCTTCGAGCAATTGGCGGTTCAATGTGCAATTGTCGTCCAAAATTCGTACATTTTTGTATCCAAGCCTGTTAAGCTCTCTAAGTTCGTCAAGAATATTCTCACTACTCCGGTAATACACATTTTTCAAATTATAAGTCCTTACACAAAAACTGCATTTAAACGGACATCCAAACGAAAAATACGTGAAAGCTGTTTTTCCTCTTGCAAATAGTTCCTGATATGAAGAATGCTGCACTTGTGAAAAATCGTATCGAGGAATTATATCTGCATCGAAAAGTAAATCACCGGAGTTTGAAGTTGATAGATTCTGAATAAACGAAGATACCAGATCGTCACCATTACAGAGCTTGCTTGCGGTTGAAACAATTCCTTCGAATCCATTGCCAAGAATAACATCAGCAGTTGCGAAACACTCCGGGTTTAGCGAGGGTATGTACCCTATAACGACAACAGGAACTGGGTACTGTTTTTTTAGAGAACCCACAAAATTGTTTTCATGCGAAAAAAAATCGACAGAGGCCATACAAATGATAAGCTCAGGCTCTGTTTTTTTTACAAAGTCAATACACGATTGTTCGTTTAGTTTATCTGCCACAGAATCTTTAAATGATAATTCGAACTTCCCTTCGCCGTAGATTTTGATAATTTCGAAAACCCGCAATAATTCAACCGGAGGATATAAAAATCCATTGGCAAAATATGAGCATGAGTACTTACGTATGATAGGTCGTAAATACGGTAAATTTAAAATCAGGACTTTTCTCTCTTTCATTAACCCATTCGAAATTGAATTTTACAAATTTATAAATTAATTGCTACCCTATTTTGACCAGCCTTTTATTGCCCCAACATAATAGCCATTGGTTTCGCTATGTTGAAATTTTGATTATTTTTGTTTTGGTATAGTAATCACTCTAATATAAGAGTCGTATTGAAAACAATTAACTCAGGCAATAGCAAGCAAAATTTACATGATGTAAATGTTGGCGAAAACGTGAAAATTTATGATTACGTTAATATCTATGGTTGTTCAATTGGTGATAACAGTAAAATAGGGGCTTTTACCGAGATACAGAAAAATGCAATAATTGGTAAAAATTGTAAAATATCTTCGCATAGCTTCATTTGCACGGGTGTCGAAATTGGTAATAATTGCTTTATCGGACATCACGTGGTGTTTACAAACGATAAGTACCCCAGGGCTGTGAATGATTCGGGGATTCCTGAGACCGAAGACGACTGGCTTCCTCGTTTACAAAAAACCACAATTGGAAATAATGTGAGCATCGGCAGCAATGCGACAATATTATGTGGTATTTCGGTTGGCGATGGTGCTGTTATTGGTGCCGGAAGTGTAATTACTCAAAGTGTGGGTAAGGGAGAAGTGTGGATTGGCAATCCGGCACGTAAACTTAAATAGTTTTCGTTTGGAGTAATACATGAGAATAAAACCCTTTCATCTAGTACACCTTATTTTCCGAAAACGATATATTCGTTATTTCAGACCTTCAGTATTTAAAACCGCTCAAAGAACCCGAAAAGGGGAATGCAAAGCCTGTGGTTCCTGTTGTAGAATTAACACATCATGCCCATTCCTTGATGTTACTGGCAAATGCACTATTTATCATAAACAACCCTATTTCTGCAGGGTTTTTCCTATCGATAAGCGCGATATACAATTAAATGGGGTCTCAAATACCTGTGGATATTATTGGAATACCCCGCTACCCACCGATAAAACACCAAAAAATCAAAGGATTGACAACCTTTCACAACAATTCTATAATCTTTCGTTTCAAGGGGCTGAATCTTTATTTTGTGCTACCGATGGAGTACTGCCAAATGTGTTATGGATTCCTGATGAAAATATTATTAATGAGAACCACGAAAGCGGCTCTACCCCATGTTTGATTGCTACTTCTGCCGTTAATCCCGAAAAGAAACTGAGGTTGTTATCGCATAATAGAGATACGGGTTTAATCGTAAATTTTAATAGTAAATTGCTTGCCAGACAGATTCAATCGGAAAGATATGTTGGATTGATGAAAATTCCCTTTGAATTCAAACTGCCATTTAATTATTCGAAAATTCCCGGGAGTTTAAAACAATTGGGGCGCCGTTTAAGAACCAAAACCTTGTACCATGAACCGAGGATTGATTTTCCCGAAAAAAAATTTCCTTTCATTGTTGATTGGTTGAATTGTATCAGCACGCCGGCATATGAAAATAAAAATCAGGGAATTTACCCATCCGGTGCAAAGGCCGCCATAGTAATCAGCCATGATGTTGATAGCAATTGGATTTTTAAAAACACAGGCTTGTTGCAAAATATTATTGCTCTCGAAAAAGAATTCGGGCATCGCAGCACATGGTTTTGTGTTCCGCAAAACTCAACATGCCGGGACTCTGTTTCCGGACTAGAATACATCCGTAATCAACAATGCGAAGTGGCCTGTCATGGCTATAATCACGACGGGAAACTGCCGCTTAAAACAGGGAGGAAATTCGAGCAGCGATTTGAGCTTATAAAAGACTTCTCTGTCCGTTGGCAGGTAAAGGGCTTCCGTTCGGAATGGCTATGGAGAAACCCGTTTTTTATCGACAAGATTGGCGAAATATTTACTTACGATTCTTCAGTGCCGTCCTCATCAGCACTGTTTAGCCGTGATACACGTAATGGTTCGGGAACCTGCAGACCCTATAAAATCGGAAAATCATTGATTGAGATTCCGGTAAGCCTGCCCATGGATTCCGATGTTTATCCCCCTTCTGCCGGTAATTCTATTTTCAACGATGAATATAAAAACCTTGTCAAGCAAATTTACCATTTCGGGGGTGTAATTCACATTACCCTGCATACCGAACCTTATCTGCTTGCCAACGACCAAAAACTGACGAAGTTTCGCGATTTTCTGCAATGGTTAGAGCGCTTTAATCAGGTGCATAAGGCAACTGCCGGCGAAATAGCTGGGCTTACGTGGTGATACCATATAATTGCTTTTACAAAATTAATTCACCATTTTCAGACTTTGACTTATTTTTAAATGATATAATTATTCTCAAGCCTACCCTCCGGTAAAATGTGGATATTAATCAAAATACTGAAACCTTACTTCACAATATGATGGTTGCATAATTAGCACGGATAATATTTCTAAATGATTTTTACCTTTGTACATTCATTATTTAATTTGAATCTAGGTAAAAAATATGGTAATGCACTTATTATTTTCTTAATAAGCATTTCACTATTGCTTTTTATTGAGCTGTTTTCATTTCTTAATTTGCGCAGGTATCACTGGAATTTTCCATTTTTCATTAATGTTACCAATAACATAGACATTAATCAAGGTGGTGTTTATAGCGAAATAGACCCACTTGCCGGATGGCGTGCAAGAAATAATTTAATTCAAACTAAAGGATATGTAACCGAAAACAACTTGCTCGTATTAAAAGATACTTCGTGCGCGTATTGTAAACACTTCAATATTTTAATAACCGGTGGTTCAACATCCGATTTATTCTATAACTCTAATAACTGGCCATATTATTTGGAAAAGCTGTTTTTACAAAACGGGTATCATGTCAATATTTATATTGGTGCTGTTGCCGGCTATAATTCAGGGCAAGAATTGCTGATTCTGATCCGTTATGGGTTGACCATTAAGCCGGATGTACATATATCGTATTCTGGAGCAAACGAATTACCATGGAACGCCAGTTTTATCAGCGAATTTGAGCAAAACATTTTCGAAAATATGGTTGATGAATTCAGTCGTCCCCCATTATTTATGCCCAATACGTATTATACGATCAAAAGTTTTTTCAAAAAAAATGATTCTAACACTACCGTATTGAGAAGGACGCTTTATAATGACCCATTTGAATTTTATCAAAGGAACATTCAACTAATGGATGCAATTTCCGTTTATAATAAATATCAATTTTTATGCATTGTTCAGCCGATTAATTTATCGCTAAATAAAGCCAATGTCATTTCGGCTGAAAAGAATGAGAAAGAAGAAAAACATATTGCGGCACTAAAAGAGTTCTATCCAAAGGCGAAAAATTTTGCTAAAGACAGACATAACATTTATGATTTTTCCGACATGTTTTCAAATGCTAAAGAAGATGTTTTCATTGATAATTGCCATATAAATGATATTTATCAAGAACAACTTGCTGACAGTGTTTACAATATTTTAGTTGAAAAATACTTTTAGAAAATTGCCAGCCCTTATTTGCTTATGAGTTTTTATTTCAATTTATTTTAAATTATAAACACTATTTAATTTGAAATAAAAAAGTTGAATAATATTAATCATGTATTCTAATATGGAACAGAAATAAAGTAAAAAGCATTCAATCATCGAATTCACAGGAAAGATTCCAACAATATTTTAAATATTATGCTTTAAAAGAATGAAATTTCCCTGCTTTTTATTGCAAAGTATTTTTTCTAATTTTAAAAAAATTCTTTAAAGAAAACAGTTTATATGAGGCCTGAGACTATTAAAATACTGGATAAAAATGTTGGGAAAATTCTTTGTTTTCTTTTCACAATAATCAACAAATTATCAAATCTGTTTAAGCCCGAACGGAATGCAAAAATCGTTGTAAAAAAAATTTTGTTTATTAAATTAATCGAACAAGGGGCAAGCGTTTTGGCATATAATGCGTTGAAAAGGGCCGTTGACAGGGTTGGTTCTCAAAACGTTTTCTTTTTGGTATTTATAGAGAATACTCCTATTTTAGAAATTTTAAAAATCATCCCTGCAGAAAATATCTTAACAATCAGGAACAATAAATGTTTCTTTGTTGATGTGATACGGCGTTTACGAAAAATTAAGCAACTTCATGTTGATACGGCTATCGATATGGAATTTTTCTCAAGGGCCTCTGCCTTAATTGCATATTGTTCCGGGGCGCAAAATCGGGTTGGCTATCATCGCTATACAAGTGAACTGCCCTATAGGGGTGATTTAATGACACATAAAATACAGTATAACCCATATATACATGTTTCACTTGCATATTACTTATTAGTTGAGGCTTTAAATTTTGAAAAAACTGAAATTCCAATGCTGAAAATCAATGTTGATGATATAAGACTCAAACCAAATTACTATTTGCCTGAAACAGTCGAAATTGAAGAAGTGAAAACAAAAATAATTCAAAATTCAAACGTCGTTTTATTACGCCCTATAATTATTATGAACCCTAATTCAACCGATTTAATGCCTTTAAGGAAATGGGATGAATCGAATTTTATTGAACTTGCAAAAAAAATAATTACTTACTATAATAACAAACTTACGATTATTCTTACCGGTAATTGTAGCGACATTACTTCCGCAGAAATCATTTGCAATACAATAAATTCTGAGAGAGTTGTTGATTTAACTGGGAAAACCACGTTGAGGGAACTAATGGCACTTTACTCATTTGCGGATGCGTTAATTACAAGTGATAGTGGACCTGGGCATTTTGCTTCAATGACCAAAATAAAAGATATCGTTCTATTTGGTCCGGAAACCTCTGCTCTTTATGGTCCATTGGGGCTCAATGTGCATTGTATTGAAGCCAGTTTAAGTTGTCGTCCATGTATTAATGCTTTTAACCATAGGTTTTCGCCATGTGAAAATAGTCGATGCATGAAATCAATCAGCGTTCAAACTGTATTTAATAAATTGGTTGAACAATAAGGGACTGAACAAATGAAATTTAAGAGTTTAAAAACAAAACTGCTGATTGCAAGTATTATTTTTGCTGTAATAGCAATCTCTTCCTTAATATTATACATCTCGAATATTCATTTTTATGGAGAAATTGCAGTTAATGCTCAATTTAAGAATACAGTTACGAGCTATAGTTTTATTGCCCAAACACCTACATGTAAAAACATTAATAATCAAAATATTAATAATTCCGGCTACTATATCAAAGACGGGTACTATCGATCACTTACTTTTACAACGAGCAATAGGAATATAATTAACGATACCGACACAATTTATGTGACAATAAATGGCGAAAATATTATCATTGATAAAAGCAATTTTTCGAAATATTGGGAACAAATGAATAGTGCCGATTCAAGTCATTTCACATTTTCATTAAGAACTGAAACATTTCCATTAGGCTGGACAGAAAAAATGTTAGTTTTCAAGAACTACTCTTTTAAAAAAACAATAAGCTTTCTCAAAATCAAATCGATTCCATCACTTGTGTTATATTTATTTTTATTAATAGTGCTGCCTGGGTTGTATTTAATTGTATTTACCAAATGGAAAGGAATTATGGTACTGCGTTTCAGATTTACTAAAACCATTGCATTGATCGTTTGTCTAATTATTTTTGTATTGTATGCATTTGTTTTTATGGGTATAGCTACATTTAGTGATTCTGTTGTATTACAAGGCGATTATCCATGTTATCAGACTGAGGCTGTGAATATAAGCAAAGGGAGTGCTTCAATTGATGAAGATATATTCGATAAATACAAATTCGACAAAGCCGGTATTGACAGTACCAACCTAGTAAATATTCTAGTTAGTTGCCGATTGAATAACATCACTTGGGTTCCCCCGGCTTATCCATTTTTTATGGCATCAATTTACTCGGTCTCTGGAGTATCTCCAATTATAGTGCGGTATATTCAACTTATATTGTTGCTAATAGTTGCTGCGTTTTTGCCATTACTTTTATACTCTATCTGGCATCTGAAAGGGTTTGTTATTGGATTGTTATCTGGGCTGGTTTTTATAATCACATATTATAATATTTCTGCGGAGATTATGACAGAGCCGCTGATGATTTTTTTTATTTTTATTACTCTGTGTTCTATTAGGTTTTATGAAAATACTAATTCTTATTTTTCCGCAGTACTTCTTGGACTGGTGCTCGCTGTTTCTTTACTTATAAAGGGAGTTATTGTTATTTTTATTTTATTATATTTTATTTCAGTCTTTTTACGCAACAAACAAACCGGTGTTTCAATTCCGTTAAAAAAGAACATCGTTTTAATCGTTGCTTTTTCATGTTCGTTATTGCCATGGATAATTTATTCGAACTTGAATAATGGAATCTTACAAAAAGTAAATGCATCGAAGGCAGAACTTACTCAGGAGGCTACTAAAATTAGAAGTGTTATTTGCTCTATCGAGAAGTCGCATGGGACTATGGAATTCGATTCAGTGAAATTGATTTGTGATGCCGAGCATTTTACACTTTTTCGCGATACAATTGGGAAAATCTATAGTACTATCAATAATATTGATTTTAGCCAAAACGATAAAAAAGAAGCATTTATTACGACTTTAGTCAATATAAACTCCGTAATTACCGATTTACTGAAAAGCCCTGAAATAAAACTGAACAACGGTCAATATTTATATTTAAAAAAATTCATATTTATTTCGACAAACCATGAGCAAAACATTTTAGAATCGAATAATGAAAAGTGCATTGATGGAATGTGGCATAGAAATGATTCTATTAAACTTACCTACGACCGTAATATTGACGATCCTTCAATAATAAGAGTAATTCGTTTTTATTACAGTCGCCCTGAATTGATCCCTGTTATTTTTTCAAATAAACTGCATTCAGGTTATAAGGATTTCCCATTCTTCATTATATTCATTGCGCTAATTATTGCTGACTTTATTGTATGTCTGTTTAAAAATAAAGTAGTTGAACAAGGGAAAGTCTCTTTAATATTATTTGCGTTTATTGTGCCGGGTTTAGTTTATTTTACGTCATCTAATATTTTTGGTTTTATTATTTGTTTTGTACTGGCGGCCGTTTTCATTGGAATTTCCATTGTCCATAAGATTCGTTTGATTTTATTTGCCATACCTTTTAGTTTCAATTTGTTGCTATTGAATTTCTTACTTATTACCCTCATTTTCTTTGGTAGTAAGCGAATTACTACAATTATTGATTTAATAATTATTATTTCAGCAACGTTTTATTCTTTTGAGTATTATACAAATATTTTCAAAAAGGCTACTAGGGGAATATTATCATAACAGAATCAATTGTCAGAAAAAAGTTGTCGAAAGTTTTTTGAACATTGTTGTTATAGATAACATTTTGAATAATTGAGGTTTTTAA
>CAZYXQ010000028.1:0-11259 GCA_964651235.1 uncultured Gammaproteobacteria bacterium | reverse complement strand
TCTTTGTTCCGTATAAATAAATGTGCTTTTTTACTTTAGTTTCCCTTGATTCGAGTGCATACAAAGTAGAAAGCAATAAGGCAGTGGGACCAAAGCCAAATGTTTGAGCCGATGCATAAATAGTACAAGATTTCATATCAATAATAAGTATAGACCCAAATGATTCTTTAGAAGAGTACATTATATCATTATTATAGGATAATATCAAGCTGAAACCGTGCTAACCGCTCCGGTTGGAAATGGGCTTTTCTAACAGTCTTTTTTTAATAATTCTCAGGCTTTTTTGATAATCTATTCTGTCTTCGACAAATTTTTGATATTGTTTCGGACTTTGTATTGAAAATTCCATCAAAGAACCCAGTATACTTTGATTGCTAATAAAATCTCTATACGATGAATACTTCCATTCTTCAGGTTTGTAAGCTAAATTGCTCGTTGTTGGATTAAGATGGATATATCTTGAAACGTGTAGTAATTGTTCACCATTGCAAATTTTTACAGATTGATATTCAGATTGCCACAAAGGCCCTTTTATTTTATGCTTAAGGTTAAAATATCGAGAATAACTGTTCTCTACATTGTTTATATAGTTAGATATATTACATTCATAAATAATCTTTATAAGCAAATGTTAGTGATCAGGCATGATACAATAACTTAGTATCCTTAATACTCCATCTTCTATTGGCGATATAATGTTTTTGTACTGATATGAATGCACTCGTAATGCGTGAGAAAAACTTGTTGAAGTAGGAAAATGATTATAATAATCAAGACTCATAATAAACCTCTGTATAGATTTCTCACTCCTAAAGATTACATAGTTTGCGATACTCTTATTGAATAAGTGATATATGTTATTCACAATAAACCCTTTTCTTCTCATAATACCTTACTCTCTCGATACTAATAATGTGTGTCAATGGTTTATCTGCTACATTTCAGGAAAATATATCGATATGACATTCTAATTCTAACCGAAGCGGTTAGTATGGTTTTCTGGAAAAAAACGAAAAAGGCATACTATAATTACTAGTATGGATCTCATGTTTGATAATCTCATACCTTCAAAACAAGAACTTCTTACTATTCAGAAAAGTATGACGTCTGAACTTGTCAATGCATCATCTTGTAAAGAGTCAAGTATTCCTTTTATTCGACACCAAGCTCCCACTCATTCTCTCGTAAAAGCGGGTGATGTCTTTCAGGTTATGACAATTGGAGGAAGTATATTTAAGACTGCTCTTGTTAAAAAACAACAAAGTGGATTTCAGATTTATAAAGAACAGGTACTGTCACTTCCGCTTTTTACAACTTCCGATATTTTTCTGTCTTTTATTTCACGTTTTCTTGACCCTCAAATCACAATGCTTGGACTAAATTTCGCTTTCCCGCTTGATCCACATGTGCGTGAAAATCGTCTTGATGGAATTCTTTTACGTGGAGGTAAAGAACACGGTTTTGAAGGAATGATGGGCAAAACTGTTGGAAAAACAATCGAAGATTATGTGTTATCAAAAAACAAAACAATGATATCTGTTTCAGTTGCAAACGATGCGGTATGTCTTTTTTTATCTGAGGTAGACTCCCAAAATTGGGATACCATAATTGCGGGAATCATAGGATCGGGCACCAACTACGCAATAGGACAGCACAGTCAGATAATAAATCTGCAATCAGGAAGTTTTTCTCAGTTTACACAAACTGAAACAGGGAACATGATTGATCTGAAATCGCTTAATCCCGGAAGAGGACGTATTGAAAAAGAAATATCAGGCGCATATCTTTATCAACATTTTAATTTCCTTGCACAGAGATTCAATCTAACACATGTTCCATTAACTTCAACTGATGAACTATCCCAGCTTGCATCACAAAAGGACGGAAAGATTTCAATGCTTGCCCGAACCATTCTGAAGCGATCTGCTTATTTTGCCTCATCTCAAATAGGAGGAATTGTGAAGTATAAAGAATTGAATCATTCGGGTCCTTTTATATTTGTTATGGAAGGATCACTTTTCTGGGAGGGTTATTTATATAAGAACCATATTGAAGAATACCTTGAACAATTGGGTTTGCAAGATCACATAACTTTTTTTCCCAAAGCTCACCACAGTATCAAAGGAGCAATCAAGCTTCTGACAGGTCCTTCATAAAGCACAAATAGGTTGCTATCGTCCAACCAAAACCTCTCATAGTACCATAATATCCCGGTTCAATTGAAACAGAAGAATCAAAAGGATATTTTTCCGAGAATCCGCCTGTTTTATCAAATTCGCTCTCTACATAATGAATCCAGTTTTCTTCATAAGTTCTAGCTTCTTGCATATATCCGTAATGTTTCAAACCTTCAACTGCAATCATCATAAGTGGAGGCCAGCAATTTGGATATTCCCACTGGAATTTCCATCCTCCTGCTGGTTCAGTCTGAATACTCCCCCCTTCTCGTAACATCTGACTTGTTGAGGCGAGACCATAACTTCCGTTATAGTACGTTTTTATATTTTCGTTCGTAATAGCGGCCTGTTCGGGTGTAGCAAGCTTAAAAAAAAGCGGAAAAATTTCTGTTGAAAGATCTCCATATAAAATATGACCTTCTGTTCCTTTTATCAAAGAGACATTTCTAAAACCTCTCCATTTTCCTTCCGTACACCAGAATGTTTTTTGAAAATCAGAATACATTCTTTCCCGTAATGATTTGTAAAGTGAAACTTTTTCCGTATTGTTTCCCCAAACAGAAGAGGCATAATACTGCTCCAGCATCAATAGAATACCGTAAATAATCGCATTAAGCTGAACCGGAAGATGTTCATAACTATATTTCGCAGTTGTCCAGTTATGATCTTTGCCGTCCTCGCATCCGACGATAAATGGATTGGAGTGGGGTTCATATCGTGTCAAAAGTCCGTATGTTGTTACCATTTCCTGAGATTGTCTATGGTTTTGTTTTCCTGTTCCGTAATCAAGCCATTCAGTAACTAATTCTTGCTCTATTTGAGTTACGCAGTCACGAATCTTATCCGTATGTTTATATCCTGTATTGAGTACATCCATCACCATCATCATTTCAAATGGAGGTTGTGGCCGTGAGAAAAATGGACTGCTTAATGCGTTTGGAATCCGTTTAAAGTCTTTATAAGTATCCGTTAGATTTAATATTTGTCCCAATGCAAGCGTGTGACCACCAACTAACAATAACCCTCTGTTTTGAAAAAATGTATCCCATCGGTATTGTTCTCCGAATCCAAAAGTGTCTCCATGAGTTACCGTACTCGGAGTAAGAAATGGACGTTTCGCTAAATTGAGACCTTTATATCCTGGGGCTTTATAGTCAATAGAAATCGTAGAACGCTCCCAGAACTCAATGATATATGTTGCGATACGATTCCTTATATCTGTTGTCTTATCGTGATAAACAATACGTTGAAGTGTACGGACTCTTTCTTCTTTTGTTGATCCCATAAATGCATAGAGATCTGGGTGTATGTGTGGTTGATCAACCGTCTGCGTTTTTCCAAGAAGTAATTTCCTTAGTACCAATAGATCATCCATATCATATACTGTATCATATTCATATGAACTCATCCACCTATCAATTCATAACGACGCTGAAAGAAAAATATATTGCATTTGTTGACGTTGATTTTACCCTCTCAAACCATAAAGAAGATACAGATATTCCCGAACTATTGAATCATACTCTTGCCAACCGTGCACGTTCATTACTTAAAGAGAAAGGATACATTACTGTTTTATCCACTTCCCGTACCGAGGAAATGCTTATGTCAAGCCATGCATATGCACAGTCATCCAACCTCTATGGTTTTTCCAGACCATCTCCCCGACTGATAACAAAAAATGGAAAGAAAGAATATATCCCTCCCGAAACATATGAACCTCGCGGCATTCTTGATCCTGAGATTATGATCGCCTCAACCGGAACTAGCATCATGGTAAAACAACAGGATGGTGGTTACAAAAAAGATACATCTTATACTGCTTTGTTACCAAACCCGCTTTTGTGGAGAAAAAGTATGATGAAAACTCTTGATATGTTGAATCAGCATCATAATCTATATACCTACGCACCTATTGAGTTGGAATCCAACTTTGAAGATGGAAAGACTAATATCTTCCCTCCAGATTACCGAATCCAATTATATTTTCAAAGCAAGGAGCAGTATGCTACATTTAGGTCTTTGTTTCTTTCCCTTCATTTAAAAAATACATACCTTATTAACGAAAGTGATGTAACAAAACAATCATACAGTGTATTCATCTGTGCAAAAAATGGTAAAGGCGAGGCAGCAAATCACGTAATATCATCCCTCCAGTTACCAATGAAGGAGGTCTTAGTCGTAGGAGACAGCCTCCCTGACCTACTCGAATCACTTCTCATACAAGCACCTCATGCCACCTTGTTATTAGTCGGAAGATCCCGCATCGCTTCATTTATTTCCAACCCTCAAGAAACTGAATATGCGGGAGACGACTTTTCTGATATAAAAAACAATATTCAAAACATCTCACCGGGGGTATATCAGCTGCAAAACCATAACACCCTCCTGTCAATCATACTGTCAGATGAAAAAACACCAGGTTTAGTTGGTCCTGAAAGCCTTATTGAGTATTTATCATAAATATTGTTATAATATCATTATGTCAACCCAGGAGTATCTGGAAAAATACATACGGAAGAATCTCAAAGACCGAGCCATGTATATAGTGACAAACCGGGAACCGTATATCCACACAAAAACATTTGAAGGTATTAAGATCACCAGACCCTCAGGCGGAGCTCATACCCTCCTTGAACTTATCGCACGCGTATCACACGGTACTTATGTAGCGCATGGCGCGGGTTCTGCAGACAAACAAGTGGTTGATGAAAAAAATTGCGTCATGATGCCTCCGAAGGAAAAACTATTTACGTTAAAGCGCGTGTTTCTTTCAAAAAAAGAACTTGAAAACTTTTATTATGGATTTGCAAACCAAACACTTTGGCCTTTGTGTCATGCTGTTTTTGTAAAGCCGGAATTTAATCCCATGTGGTGGGAATCTTACCAGGAAGTAAATAAGAAATTTGCTTCCGCTGTGCTTGAAGATATCGGTGAAAAAAAAGCATTTGTATGGGTAAATGATTATCATTTTTGCTTGCTCCCGCAATTGCTGCGTGAATCAGGCAAAGACATTAAAATCGGTACATTCTGGCATATTCCCTGGCCAACTTATGAAATTTTCCGTGTAAATCCTTGGGGTAAGGAACTGTTATCTGGACTATTGGGGTCTGATTTTCTCGCATTTCACCGCGGGTACCAGATGCAGAATTTTGTCCAATGCGTTCAACGTGAACTGGAAGCAAAAATAGAACATGAACAATCAAAAATCGTATTTAAAGAACATCTCACCAAGGTAGAAAATTTAGCTGCGGGGATCGACTATCAGGAAATCGTAGAGCTTACCAAAAAACGTAAATCACTGCGTAAATCATTTATGGTTAAACAATTCGGTATGGAAGTCCCCTATCTCATCATGGGGGTTGACCGACTTGATTACACAAAAGGAATCCTTGAACGATTAAAAATGATCGAGCGTTTTTTTGAAAAACACCCTGAGTATATTGAAAAGATTATCTATTACGGTATTATGCCTCAGTCCCGATATCATATTCCCGCTTATCGTACCTATGCCAAAAATGTTATGGATCTTGCGGAAAAAATAAACTGGAAGTACTCAACCTCACGATGGATTCCAATCCACTATACCAATCATAGTCTGGACAGCAGAGACAAAGTCTTTAGTCACTATAAACACGCTGACATATGCATGGTAACCTCGCTTGATGACGGGATGAATCTGGTCGCAAAAGAATATGTTATTTCCTGTGAAACCGAAAGGGGCATGCTTATCCTATCACAATTTACCGGTGCATCAAATGACCTGCGGTATTCTCTCTTAATTAACCCGTACAATATTGAAGAAGGGGCAGATGCCATCTATAAAGCACTCAGCATGAATGCAAAAGAAAAAAAATCAAGAAACTTAAAAATGAGAGAAGAGTTGAAAGAAAAAAATATTTACCGATGGGCAACAAGATTCATTGAGAAAACACTGTATGAATAAGTACACGGGAGTTATTTCTTATCCCCTGCTATAAAACCCCTCACTCTGGTTAAGCTTTCCTCAACCGATTCTGTGTCGGTTTGCAATGTTATCCAACGATTTTCATTATATGTTTCTGAAAAATAATCAAAATAGCGTTTTGCTTTCGTCTTGTCTCGTTCAAATTCTTTGATATTACGCTCTTTATATCGTGCAAGTAACACTTCATAACGTGCAGTTAATAAAAAGGGTATAAAAATATCTTTATGTAAACGGTTGAAATAAAGGTCTTTGAGTTCGTTCATATACACAGTGTCGGTAATGATCACAGTAAATCCGCGTTCATGATACAGTGATGCGCCTTCTAATACCATTTTTATTGCTAGTTCGTGTTGTTCGATATATTGTTTCATTTGTGCCCGTCCCTGTTCAACATCATCCTGGATAATCACTCCGTTGGTAACATATGTTCTGATGGTGTCCACCTGAAAAAACGCGGTTCTTTCAATTTGTTTACTTAATATATCTGCAATGGTTGATTTACCGACTGAACTAGGACCATTTAGGAGAATAATTTTATTGTTCATAATCATATAAAAGTAATTTAAGTAATGAAAATCACACTATGAATTAGTATATAATGATATGTGTTATGTATCAATCTAATTTATGAAAATTGCAATAACTGCACCTCCCTGGATTTCAATTCCCCCTCAAGGCTATGGAGGAATAGAAAGAGTAGTATGGAACTTGGTTGAAGGGTTTAAACAAAAAGGCCATGATATAACACTCTATTCTACCGGAGACTCCACTACCCTATCGCATCTTGAATATTACTACCCTCATGCTCTCGGAAATAATTTTCATCTCAAATTGAACCCGTATTTATTACTCAATCACATGTATCATTTTTATAAAAATGCTAAAAACCGTTTTGATATTGTGCATGAAAATATGGGTGAGACCGCATTGTATTTTGCCGATTTAACAAATACTCCGATTGTCATGACCCTACATGGCCCTTTACGAGATAATGCTATGGATTTGTTTAAAGAATATGGAACACTCAATGCTGCCCGTGACCTGCTTCTTCGATTTAAACATGTTCCCTATGTCTCAATTTCGGATAAACAACGAGAGGGATTACCGGAATTAAATTATGTAAAAACAATTTATAACAGTCTCGTTATTTCGGAATTTGATTACAACAGTGAAGGCGGTACAGATATGGTTTGGGTTGGCCGTGTAAACTATACAAAAGGAGTTGATATCGGAATACAGATTGCAAAGAAAATGAAAAAAAATCTCCACTTATCTTCCTATATTGACACAGGTGATTTACCTTATTTTAAAAAAGAAATTGAACCTCATTTTTCAAAAGGATTTATTACACACAACGGAGAACTCAGTGATATTAAGGCAAAATCGACATTTTTAGGAAATTCGCGTTTATTTCTATTTCCTATCAGATGGGATGAGCCATTTGGAATAGTCATGATCGAGGCAATGGCAACAGGTACACCTCTTGTTTCTTTTGCATTAGGTTCAGCACCTGAAGTAATACAAGACGGAGAAACTGGGTTTTTGGTGAATTTTTCTGATACAGATATTCGTGGTAACTGGATTATAAAAAAAACCGGAATAGAAGGTATGTGTGAAGCAATTGAACGAATATATACCATGCCTGAGACTAGATATAAACACATGAGAAAAGCCTGTCGAGAACATGTAGAAAAAAACTTCACTGTCCAGGTGATGGTTAATGCATATGAACAAGTGTATGAGCAGATTATCAGTTTAAAAAAATAACGCATGAACATACTGCAGGTTGGCCCTTTGTGGGAAAATATTCCCCCTCCAAAATACGGCGGTACTGAACGGGTAGTCCATTATCTTACCGAAGGTCTCGTAGAAAACGGGCATGAAGTTACACTTTATGCATGCGGTACAACCAAAACGAAGGCAAAACTCAAATCAGTCTATCCCCGTCCACTATTTAGAGATAACATTCCCTGGTGGAATATGATGTATCCACTATTGCATATAACCGATGCATTTGAACATGAAAAAGAGTACGACATTATCCACATGCATCTGAATCAGAGTAGCGATTTTATGGCACTTCCCCTCTGTCAACCTTTTAAACACAAAGTCGTATTTACCATGCATTTTCCCTATGAATTTAACAAAACATGGCGAGGAAATACCGAAGTTTTTAAAAAATATCACGATCTGAATTATGTATCCATCTCACACTCACAAAGACAAGGAAGTGAACACAATACTAACTGGATTGACACGGTATATAACGGAGTTGATATACATTTATACCATTATAATCCTCATCCGAAGGACTATTTTTTATGGTTAGGTAAATTTAATCCAGATAAAGGTACTCGCGAAGCAGTGCTTGCGGCAAAACAAGCAGGGGTAAAGCTTATTTTGGCGGGAGCAGTTGACAAACTGGAAGGTGAAGATTATCAATATTATCTTGATATAAAACCTCATATTGATGGACGAATGATTTCACTCATCGGAGAAATATCAGATACAGAAAAAAACGAATTATATGGTAATGCCCTGGGGTTTTTAAATCCTATCCAGTGGAATGAACCATTCGGATTAGTTATGACTGAAGCTATGGCAACCGGAACACCGGTAATTTCATTTAAAAACGGTGCTGCTCCTGAAATCATTGAAGATGGAAAAAACGGATTTCTTGTAAATTCTGTAGATGAAATGGTGGCCCGAATTCACGAAATACAAAAAATTGATCGGATGTCCTGTAGAAAAAGAGTTGAAGAACATTTCACCGTCAAACACATGGTGAAGGGATATGAAAAAGTCTATCAACAACTTCTTTCAACATAGTATTCGCTTCTACGCATCCCTATGCCCCCTATCTAACCGCTCCGGTTAAACATGGCTTGTCACAACGGTATTACTGTATAATAAAAGGGTGAAAACCATTGCTGATATTCTCAAAACATTCAACCCACTTGAAGATAAATATATTTCTCGCGAATATCAGTCATTTGGAGTTCATTTAGCCGGTAAACTCCAAGACGAGAGACGGAAAAGCCTGTATATCAAACTGGCTAAGACCATCCCCCGCCCTGTTCTTGAAGAAGCACTACGGTTTGTGGTTGATTCACATGCACGAAAAAAAGGGGCTCTTTTTATGTGGAAACTCAAAGAGTTGGGAGTATTTAAAAATAAAACTCAGAACTCAAAGGTCAAAACTCAAAGATGAAAATAAAAAAAGTAACAATTAAAAATATGAATAGGCCCAGTAGCTCACGCTTCCTATCCCCTGCTGCATAAGAAATTCTTCTTTTACCCTGACTGAACCCTCATCTTCATACCACACAACATGCGAAAATCCATCTTCATCTTCATATGTAATCATCTGTTCTCTTGATTTTGTACCTGTAAATTTTAAATTATGGTTTTGAGTTTTGAGATTTGATATCTGATTCAAAGTAACCGCTTCTGCCCTTTTTAACGGCAGTCCTTGCCCGTTCAGTGTCCAATCATAACCATACATACCAAAAATGATAGTCAGCTTGTCTTTCGGCACATCAGATGAAAAATCAAAAACCATCGTTCTGAAATCATACCCCCATTTTTCAAAATTTCCGAAAGGAAAATTCGGTCCGGGTTCACCATAGCTTTTATGAAAATCATAAGCCATAATCATAACCTCATCACTAAGCGCTCCTATCTTTTTCATTTCCCATGGTCTTCGTCTATAATACATATCTCCATAGACAATAAACGAAAATGTCTTATAGTCCTTTTTTAAGGATGTTGAAAATAATGATACAAAATCATTTATATGGGTTTTAATATCATTATTAAACAAACCAGAATATTCAAGGTTTAAAGCGATTCCTTCAAATGAATACTCCTCAAGAAGTAAACGAAGTTCCTTGATTATGTCTTTTTGGTTTTTTGTACTTGAAAGGATAATTTTAGTTAAATCATCGTTTAACATACGGAATACCAAAATACATTTTTTTTCATCTGGACAATTAAAACGCTCCAAATTGATATACCCCATGTCCTGTTTATTAATACCGTTCTCACTCGGAGCAACCCCAAAATAATATATTTTTTCATACGGAATAGATGATAAATCTTCTTGTCCGAGAGCCCAATACGGCACAAAAAGCGAAGATTGAGTCTCGTATACTATTGTTGTGGGTTGTAACATCGTGGTAGGTGAAGTTTTGTTGGTGAGATATTCCTTTGTCTGTGTACTTGACAGTTCTTTTTTTCCAAACCACGCGTAAAATAAATAACTAATTAAACAGACAATAATTACAAACAAGATAACGCTCTTTTTTCCTTTCATTTTATTTGCCTTTTTCATTTTATTGTGATGTGTAATTCCAACCTAGTTATTTTCCTCGAATTAATATATCATCTCATCCAAAATACTTTCATCTATAAGTATGACTCCGGGTCTTCCTTCTCCAATGTTTTCTTGTAAATTTGAATATCCTGTCGGAAGTTTGATAAATCCGTTTTTTGAAAGATCCAATATCCAATTTAAAGAATTCCATCCCTTATATCCATAAGTTAATGTGGATAAATTGTTCTCCCAATCATGATCAGCCGCACAATCAATAATCATAATCCTTCCGATAAAACGCACCTTTGGTTTTGCAGGATCATCAATCCCAAAAAGATATTTGATCTTCCAAATGTCTGAAGGACTTCTTGTAGCTCCATACGCGATCACTTTTTTCGTTTTTTTTGCCTCTTCAGGTGTTAAATTTGATTGTTTTGGCATATAAGTATCATCAATATATTTCATAGCCGCATCATATGAAATGCCTTTTCTGTTTTTAATTACCTGCGCAACGATATTATTCCCAGTTGAGGGGTTGTGCTCATCTCCGTAATATGAGGCCCATCCCAATCCCTTGTCAACGGATTTATTATACAGTTCATTTATCGGACAACCTGTTTTATTGCCTCCCACACATCCAATTTGCGGAGGATTTTTTACAAATGATTCGAGTTTGGCATAATTAGGAATTTTTGGTGTCGGCGTTGCAGTCGGCGGAACAGGGGTTGGAGTGGGTGTGGTGGTCGGAGTTGGGGTGTTTGTTGGAGAAGGGGCAACGGTTGGACTGGGAGCTAGGGTGG
>CAZYXQ010000027.1:0-11862 GCA_964651235.1 uncultured Gammaproteobacteria bacterium | reverse complement strand
GATCTGCCATCAAGTACGAAATGGATAAAGAATCAGGATTTGTGATGGTGGACCGGTTTGCGTTTACTACTATGGTCTATCCGTTTAACTATGGATTTATTCCCAATACCAAAAGTGAAGACGGTGATCCGGCAGATGTGCTTGTCATATCAACCTATCCTGTACATCCAGGTACGGTAATTGCCGTACGTCCGATCGGTATGCTTGAGATGGAAGATGAAGCAGGGATAGACACTAAAATTCTGGCAGTACCAACGGATAAAATTGATCCGTTTTACTCGGATATTCAGGATATCGAAGATCTAAACGAAACAACCAAGAAAAAAATTCAGCATTTTTTTAATCATTATAAAGAACTGGAAAAAGGAAAATGGGTCAAAACAAAAAACTTTTTACCCAAAAAAAATGCATTTGATGCAATTACCCAGTCAATGAAATAAAGTTATGTCTATTGGTATGACAGATATACAAAACCCAACACCCCCACAACCCGTTGATCCAAAAAACGTTACTACTGAGATAACCCAAGAAATGAAGCGGGCGTATCTTGATTATGCGATGTCTGTCATCGTATCACGGGCTCTTCCTGATGTAAAAGACGGACTTAAACCCGTTCAGCGCAGGATTTTGTATGCAATGCATAAAATGGGTTTGACTTCAGGAGCACGGTTTTCAAAATCAGCAAAAGTGGTAGGAGAAGTCTTGGGAAAGTTTCATCCGCACGGAGATTCTTCGGTTTATGAGGCAATGGCACGTATGGCACAGGACTTTACCATGAGGTATCCGCTTATCAAAGGTCAGGGTAACTTCGGGTCAGTTGACGGTGATCCTCCGGCTGCTATGCGGTATACCGAGGCAAAGCTTGCAAAAATTGCCGATGAGTTGCTTTTTGATATTGATAAAGAAACAGTAAACTGGGTTGATAATTTTGACGGAACCCTCCAGGAACCTCAGTTTTTACCCGGTAAACTCCCGAATCTTCTTCTTATGGGAGCGGAAGGTATCGCAGTCGGAATGGCAACCAAAATACCTCCCCATAACTTAAATGAACTTGTAGATGCCATTTGTTTTATGATCGAGCATGCAAAACTGGAAAACGGCGAAACAGTATCAGCTCAAACAACAGATAGTCCAGAAAAGAAGAAAAAAGACGAGGAACCTCATAAACTTACCGCAAAAAAACGCCTTGTATTTCATTCAACTGTTGAAGAACTTCTAGAATTCGTCAAAGGACCGGACTTTCCGACAGAAGGTATTATTTACGGGGCAGCAGATATAAAACAGGCATATATAACAGGAAAGGGGAAAGTACTTATCCGTGCAAAAATTGAAGAAGAAGATATGGGTAAAGGTAAGCTAGCCATGATTGTCCGGGAGCTTCCGTATCAGGTAAACAAGGCAAATCTTGTCGAGAAAATTGCCCGGCTTGTCAATGATAAAAAAATTGTTGGTATCTCGGATCTTCGGGATGAATCAGACCGCGACGGAATTCGTATTGTCATTGAGCTTAAACGTGATGCATCATACAAAAAAGTATTGAATAATCTGTTTAAGTTCACCGAGCTTCAGACTTCCTTCCCTATGAATATGGTGGCGCTTGTTGACGGGATCCCTCAGACTCTTTCCCTTAAAACGATACTTGAGCTCTATCTCAAACACCGAGTACATATGGTCACCCGCCGCTCGGAATATGAGCTCAAAGAAGCAAAACGACGTGCTCATATTTTGGAAGGATACATCATTGCGCTTGACCATATTGATGAAGTTATCGCAATCATCAAAAAAGCCAAAGATGAACCGGAAGCAAAACTCAAACTCATGAAAAAATTTGGGTTAAGTGAACTCCAGACTCAGGCAATTCTTGAAATGCAACTTCGGCGTTTGACCGGACTTGAGAGGTCAAAAATAGAAGATGAGCTTGCTATGCTTCGGGAAACCATTGCATATCTTGAAGGACTTCTCAAGGACGTATTTAAAATACTTAAGGTTATCAAGGAAGAACTAATCTATTTAAAGACCAAATACGGTGATGAACGGAAGACCCGTATGATCAAATCCCGTCCCGGGGAAATCACTGATGAACAGCTTATCGAAAACAAAGAGGTTATCGTCGTATTAACCAAAGAAGGTTATATCAAACAGGTACCTCGTGAAACATTTAGGGTACAAAACAGGGGAGGAAAAGGAGTATCAGGTATGGAAACCAAGGAGAGTGATAATGTATATAACATCACAACAGCCATGACTCATGACTACATTCTCTTTTTCACAAACCAGGGGCGGATTTTTCAGAACCGAGTCTGGGATATCCCTCAAGGCTCAAGAACATCCAAAGGAAAAGCAATTGTAAACCTTCTAACCTTGCGGCCTGAGGAAAAAGTAACATCGTTACTGACCTATCAATCGTCTCCAAGTGCACCGCAAGCAGCCGATCTGCAGGGAAATGTACCAAAAATTGAAAAAAAATTCATTTTCATGGCTACAAAACACGGTACCGTGAAAAAGACCCAGTTTGTAGACTTTGAAAATATCAGAAGTAACGGCATTATTGCCATACGTCTCGAAGAAGGAGATGAACTTCTCTGGGTAAAAATTACCGACGGTAATATGAATATCCTTCTTACCACCAAAAATGGCAAAGCTATTATCTTTAAAGAAGGAGAAGTCCGTCCGACAGGCAGGGCTTCAATTGGAGTAAAAGGAATAGAATTATCAGATAATGATGAAGTAGCCTCCTCTGATGTTTTTTCAAACTCGGAGTTTAAAAAGAACATCTTTGTCATAGGAAAAAAAGGAATCGGGAAAAAAACCAACCTTTCGTTATTTAAGGGTCAGCATCGGGGAGGAAAGGGAGTAAAAGTAGCCTCAGTTGATGAGAAAATCGGCCAGATTATCTTTGTCCAGATTATCAATCCTGAAGACACAACAGCCATCATCACCAGTCTCCACGGTCAGGTGGTCAAAATTCCCTTAGGATCAATCCCGCCACGCTCAAGATCAGCAAAAGGTGTCATCCTGATGCGCTTTTCACAAAAGGGAGATGAGGTTGTAAGTGCGACCCTAGTTTGATATAATTGGGGACATTAGTTTAGCCTTAAATAAGCCTCATTTTATGATAATTCCGGGCAAACAGATTGCACAGGTACTTGAAAAAGAGCTTAAAAAAGAGGTAACAGCCTTGAAAAAGAAGAAAAAAGCTATTAAGTTGGTGGTCTTTCTTGTCGGAACCTCGCCTGAACAGCTTTCATTTGTAAGAATCAAACAACAAACTGCCCGCAGACTGGGTATCAAATTTGAGTTCGTACACCTGAAAACCCCTCCGCCTTTTGAGAAATTTGCACGCCTTATCAAAGAAAAATCACATAATCCAGACACAACCGGAATTATCATCCAACAACCTCTTCCAGCCCAGCTTCAAACCGACAGTCTGTATGATTTTATTGAGCTGAATAAAGAAATTGAAGGTCATCGGAGAAAAACAGAGTTTTCCTCACCCCTCGGGCTTGCAGTGTTAACCCTTTTTAAATACTTATTCATATCTCCGAAATTGGATAAAAAGCTTTTCATTGATATAAAAAAAGATATTAGCGCTCTCAAACGTGTTCTGAAACATAAAAAAATAGTAATCGTCGGTTGTGGTCAGACAGGAGGCAAACCAATCGGCAAAACCCTTACGGACGCAAAGATCAACTTTGTCTCAACAAATACCCGTACGATAAACTCGGCTGACTACTATCGTGAAGCTGACCTTATCCTGACTGCAGTCGGTAAAAAAGTTATCACTCCTGATGTGATTAAGCCTGGTGTCATGCTCATAAATATCGGTGTCAGAAAAGAAACGGGAAAACTAAAAGGGGACTACGAGGAAAAAGAGATAAAACATATCGCAAGCTACTTTACTCCTACTCCCGGCGGTATCGGCCCACTTGATGTTGTGTATCTATTTAAAAATCTGGTGGACGCGGCAAAGATGCAGAAATAAGATCACAATCTCAAATGTCACAGTTTTGAATTTTTCAGTTTTGAGCTTTGAGTTTTAAATATGAAGATCATCCTCATCACCGGCCCCACATCTTCCGGTAAAACTGCCCTCGCAATAAAAAAAGCTATTCAATATAACGGTGAACTCATAAACGCCGACTCACGGCAAGTGTATAAAAAACTTGATATTATCACGGGTAAAGATATATCAAAGAGTTCAATTTTTAATTTTCAATATTCAGTAAATAATGTATTTGATATCGGGCATTATATTTTTAAACACGAATCAAACAAAATAAAACTTTGGCTGTATGATGTTGTTGACCCCAAAACCTATTTTTCATCATTTGATTTTGCAGTATGTGCAAGAAATGTAATTAAAGATATTGTCAAACGGGGGAAAACCCCCATTATTGTGGGCGGTACATACCTCTATATGCATCATCTCCTCTACGAAGTAGAAACTGAACATATCCCGCCTGATTTTGATTTAAGGAACACATTACATAATAAAGATGTTGCGTTTCTCCAAAAAAAGGTACGTACCATAAACCCTGAACTATTTAATTCATTAAATAACAGTGACAAACAGAATCCTCAGCGCCTGATCCGCAAAATTGAGATCGCAAGGTATTATAAAATAAAGAATAAAACACAAATTCCTGTATCATTTTCGTTTACCTTGCATGATTTTTTTAAGAAGGCACATATTGAATTTATCGGTCTTACCTATCCAAATAGAGAAGATCTTAAACATGTCATTACAAACCGTGTACATGAGCGGATTGCACACGGTGCGTTTGAAGAAGTAAAACACCTTCTTGAGTCCGGATATACTCAATATGATCCGGGTTTGCGGACAATCGGCTATACACAAATTATTTCATATCTCAATGGTATTTTAACAAAAGAACAAGCTATTGAAGAATGGATCTTGCGCGAGTTTCAGTACACTAAACGTCAGATGACGTTTATGAAGAGAGATCATAATATCAAATGGCAAATCTCAGATGTCAAATTTTGATTTGCCATATCTTATTATCATATTAGTTTTGATATTTTAGATGTAGATTTGAGCTTTGAGATTTGAGTTTTGAGATTTCTATATTAGTTATTCTTCCTAAACATCTTTAAAAACGCATCTTTCGGTATCTCAACTCTTCCGACTGCTTTCATCAGTTTTTTTCCTTCCTTTTGTTTTTCAAGAAGTTTACGTTTCCTCCCGAAGTCTCCTGCACCAATCACCTTACCGCTTTTAATAAGGACGTCTTTACGAAATGGAGAGATACGTTCTGATGCTATAATCTTGCCCTTGTAGCGGGCCTGGATCTTCACTTCATACTGTTGGCGGGGTATCACAGCCCGTAATTTCTTGGTAAGCTCAGTTCCCCGTTTCATCGCACGTTCCTGTACGACGATTTCCGAAAACTCCTCAACAGGATCCATATTAAGCAAAAGTTCAAGTTTTGCTGCTTTTACGTACTGATATCGTGACAGTTCCCAATCAAGCGACGCGTATCCCTGCGTCACGCTTTTTAAGTTATCAAAAAAATCAGATATCATCTCAGACATCGGAATTTCATATATTAAAGATATCTGGTTTTTGTTATCCATGGTAATAAATGTTGCCCTATACTCATCGCAAAGCTTCATGATAGATCCCATATAACTTTCAGGTGTCAATATGAGAATTTTTGCATACGGTTCATAAAACTCATCATTTTCTATTTTATATTCCACCTGAGGGGGAGTAAGGACGATCGAAAGTTCATATTCCCGTTCCAGTCTTTCACGCACCACATCTGCATGAAGTAAACCTAAGAAACCGACGCGGAATCCCGCTCCAAGTGCAGTACTATAGATTGAGGAAAAATGCAAAGCTGAGTCGTTCAAATACAGTTTTTCCAGGGCTTTTTTAAGATTGAGATAATCTTTCGTCTCAGTCGGAAATACTGAGGCATAGACCATAGGTTTGACTTTTTTGTACCCCGGTAATGCTTGACTTTCTTTTTTTGCATCAATCATCGTATCACCGATCTCAACCAGATGAATATCTTTCAGGTTTGTTGCAACATATCCGATGTCTCCTGAGGCAAGCACTTCCGTTTCAAATAAATCAGGTTTAAAGATACCCGTCTCAAGCACTTTAAACGTTTCACTTGTATGAGCGAGTTTAATTTCTTTGCCTTTTTGAATAGATCCTTCAAATACACGGATAAATGCAATCACTCCTTTGTGTGAGTCATAATACGAATCAAAAATAAGCGCCTGAAGCTCCTCCTTCTGCATAATGTTCTCTAAGTTTTGAGTTTTTTTTTCTGGTCCCGGTATTTTCTCAACCACTGCCCTTAGTAATTTTTCCACATTGAGTCCGGTTTTTGCTGATACTTCAAATATCTCTTCTTCCTGTATTCCCAAAAAGGCAACCAGCTGTTTTTTCGTTTTTTCCACTTCCGCATTTGCCATGTCGATCTTGTTTACTACGGGAATTATGACCAGATTTTTTTCGATAGCTTTGTATGCGTTTGCTATTGTCTGAGCTTGCACTCCTTGAGTTGCATCAACCAGAAGAATTACTCCTTCTACACATGCTAAAGTCCGATCAACTTCATACGAAAAATCCACATGCCCTGGGGTATCAATGAGATTGAGAGTAAATTCTGAATTCAAAGTACCAATTTCTAAATCCGAATTTCCAATTGATGCTGTGTTTTGAATTTGTTCATTGGAACTTGCTTGTGATTTGTTATTTGTAATTTGTGACTTACCTTTATATTTCATCGTCACCGGCGCCAACTTTATAGTAATCCCTCGTTCTCTTGAAATCGGATTCCGATCAAGAAATTGTTCCTCATGGCTTCCCATCTTTACCACTCCTGTAATTTCAAGAAATCGGTCAGCCAAAGTAGACTTCCCGTGATCAACATGTGCGATAATTGCGAAATTTCTGATGTGTTTAGTATTCATTTCTCCGATAAATCCTGGGATTGAATTAATTTGACGGATGAAGTTTGCCCTCCCAAAAACCAGATGTCTCCATGAATCATGATAAATCTTCCCCTTGGTACTTTTAATGTACTGTGGATGTACGAAATAATTTTTTGGATACTTTGTTTTTCAATAAATACGAATTTTTCCTTGAATCCGATGTCTGACAATACTATCGGGTAAGTAGCAAAGTTGAGTGTCAACCCCTCTGCTGTTTTTTTTGTATCAACAAGGGCAAATATCGGTTGTGCAGGACGGTATCTGGAAAGAAGTTTGATCGTCTGGCCGGTTGAGGAAAAAACAATAAATCCCCGTACCTCTTCACCGCTTTGCCACAGAGCACGTGAGAGATTGTACGCTGCATCACAGATCAAAGCTCGGGGACAGGAAGCTTTAAAATTAAATTTCTTTCTCGTGTCTGTAATAAACCGTTTTTCGTTCATAATGATAGTCTTTTTCATCATTTCAACAGCCTGGACCGGATAGTGTCCGCCTGCTGTCTCGCCTGAAAGCATCACGGCATCAGTCATATCATAGGTCGCGTTTGCGATGTCTGATACATCGGCGCGGGTAGGATAGGGTTTCTCCATCATGCTTTCAAGCATCTGTGTGGCAGTGATGACCGGTATCCCATGTTCGAGGGATTTATGAATTATGATCTTCTGATAATAAGGCACTTCCTCGATCGGCAACTCTATGCCCAGATCACCCCGGGCAACCATAATCCCGTCACTTACCTTTATAATCTCATCAAGATGAGCAATGGATGATTTTGTTTCGATTTTTGAGATGACCTGTGCCAATACGCTGTATTTTTTCATCTCTTTTCTCAAAATCGTAACATCTTCTGCGGTACGGACATATGAGAGAGCAACATAATCAATCTTTGTTCGCGCCGCAAGCTCAAGTCCCTTAAAATCCCGGTCTATGAGCAGGGGAAACGGAAAATCATTTCCCGGTATACGGAGTGATTTCCGGTTTTTTAAAATTCCTTTATTTTTTGATAGTAATGTTACTTCTTTCTCACCTGTTTTTACCACAGTGAACGTAAATGCTCCGTCATCAGCAATCAGTTTTTCATGGATTTTTAAATAGGGGAGCATCTGGGGATGGGACACAAATATTCCCTTGACTGAAGGGTCAGTAAACACTCTCTCACCTAAGACTATCTCTTCCCCCTCTTTCAGGTGGATTTCATCTTTTGGCATATTAATCCGGAGCTCTGGTCCCTGCAGATCAAGAAGTATCCCGACATGGACCTTCAGTTTATTTGAAACTTTCTGTACCCGTTCAATCCGTTCATTATGCCAATCAGTTTTACTGTGCTTGAAATTAAACCTGAATACATTTACTCCCGATAAAATCAATTTTTCAATTGATTCTTCACTGTCTGATGCGGGACCGATTGTCGCAACAATCTTGGTAAGTTTATCCATAAAAGCTAATTATACTTGATCTTATATCAAAAAAGTTAGGTTAAAGGCTAAAATTCGAAGATCAAATTTGACTTTTGCCCTTTGAGTTTTGCTTGCCCGCCGCAGCCATCCGATTCGGAGGGCGAAGGTGGGAGTTTTCTTTAAGTTCCCTCTTTCCACGAATCAAGATACTTTTTTTGCTCTTTTGTGAGCACGTCTATCTCCACTCCTTCACTTTTCAGTTTAAGAAAAGCTATCTGCATATCAAGCTCTGTTGGAAGGGTATATACTTTGTTTTCAAACTCATTCCGATGCTTCCACATATATTCTGATGCAAGAGCCTGTCCTGCAAAACTCATATCCATAACCGATGCCGGATGTCCCTCTGCCGCGGCCAAATTAACCAGTCTCCCCTCCGCCAGCAAATAGATTTTCTTCACATTTAATTTTTGAGTTTCAGTTTTGAGTTTTGAGTTTTGAGCTTTGAGCTTAATTTCGTACTCTTCCACAAACCCCCTTACTGTTCTCACTTTTTTGGAAAGTTTTTTGAGAGCGGTTTTGTTTATCTCCACATCAAAGTGACCTGAGTTTGCAAGGATTACTCCGTCTTTTGCAGCTATAAGATGTGGTTCATCAATCACATATTTGTTTCCAGTTACCGTCACCACAATATCAGCGATTTTTATGGCTTTTATAAGCGGCATGACCGTGTACCCATCCATCCGGGCCTCAAGTGCTTTTATCGGGTCAACCTCTGTCACGATGACATGTGCGCCCATTCCACGGGCACGAGAAGCCAAACCTTTTCCACACCACCCGTATCCCGCAACAACAAAAGTCCTTCCTGCAAGAAGAATATTGGTTGCGCGGATGATACCGTCTATGGTTGACTGACCCGTGCCATACCGGTTATCAAAAAAATGTTTAGTCATGTTGTCATTTACCGCTAATACCGGAATTTTAAGTGCCTTGTCTTTTTCCATCGCTCGTAACCGTATCACTCCTGTTGTCGTCTCTTCAGTTGAGCCGACAATATTGGTAAGCAGATCTTTTCGAACCCCATGCATAAGTCCGACCAGATCAGCTCCGTCATCCATAGTCTGGTTGGGTTTGGCGTCAAGTACTGCGTTCAGGTGTTTGTAGTATGTCTTGTTATCTTCACCTTTTATCGCATAGGTGGGAATTGAATAATCTTTCACAAGTGATGCTGCAACTGCGTCATTGGTTGATAGGGGATTGCTGGCACAAAGAAATACGTCTGCTCCTCCGCTTTTTAAGGTAATTGCAAGGTTCGCCGTTTCACTCGTTACATGGAGACATGCTGCAAGTTTAACTCCCTTAAGAGGTTTTTCTTTGATAAACCGTTCTCTAATAAGTCGTAATACCGGCATATCCCGCTCTGCCCACTCTATTAGACCCCTACCCATATCGGCAAGCTTTATATCTTTTATATCGTAAACCATATTATGATTATTAATTAATAAAATTCAAAACTCAAATCTAAACTCAAATATTCAATAATTTATTTTTGTAATTTATGATTTGTAATTTGTTTGTAATTTGTGGTTTGTCATTTGTGATTTAATTTTGTAAACTCTCTCCGAAAGTATTTCTTTTCCTATCTTATAATTCACCGTTCCATAGTGTTCTACCGCAAAACTCGCAACCGCATTTCCGATGACTAAACAATCTTTAATTTCATACCCCTCCGTAATTCCTGCCATAAATCCGCCACGCCATGCATCTCCTGCTCCTGTGGGATCGATTACTTTCTCCACCTCATACGCAGGAACCTCAATTGTTTCCAGTTTTACCTTTTGAGTTTCAGTTTTGAATTTTGAGCTTTGAGTTTTGAGCTTTCCTTCATATCTAACCCCCTTCTCTCCCAAGGTCGTAATCACATTTACACTTTGACTTACCAAATCATGTATAGTTATTTTAAGTGTTTTGAGAATAAGTGCTATTTCATAATCATTTCCGATTAGCCACCTCGCTCCATATACTCCTTTTTCCAGGTCTTTGTGTGTAATCCAACTCATTGCCATCCCCACATCATAGAGGTAATCAATATGGTGCGATAAAGCATACTTTTGTGTGCTCATAAAAGCTCGCGGGTGATTGGCAGAGATGATAAGCAAACTGTTTTTATCAACAAATGTCTTAAAATCAGCACGTTCTCCCGCGTCACAGGCTCCGTAATAAAATCCCCAGATCTGATTGTCGGCTGTATCGGTTATCACGCTTCCGTTTGCACTAAACCGCGTATTATCCATGACAATACCCTTTGTCTCAATATTGTTTTTTTTAAAAAACCTCACATGTTCCTGCCCATCTTTTCCCAACCCCCCCAGAATAATAGTTTTTAATTTTGAATTTTTAATTTTTACTTTTGCCCTTTGGAATTTGGGATTTGGGATTTGTTTGTAATTTGTGATTTGTGATTTGTCATTTAGTATTTGTTGTACTTGACTCACTCCATACGCAATATTCGTCGCCGTTCCTCCCATCTGTTTTTCAAGATTATTTACTACAAAGGATACGTTAATCTGGTGGAGTTTATCTTTCTGAAGATAGTCAACAAACCGATGGGGAAAGTCCATGATGGTATCCCATGAAAGCGAGCCCGTGACTATGATGTTTGAGTATGGTTTCATTTGGTTAACCAAAAAGGAATTATGACACCTTTCTTTGTAAGATACAAGCGTATTTGTCAATTGTGATTTGCTTGAAATTTGTTATTTGAATTTTGTGATTTTATGAAGTATCTTTTCCATCTGTTTCGCCCTTTTTTCCCATGTATTTTTCTGAGCATAGGACTGTCTCGTTTTTACGATTCCTTTTGTTTTTTCCTTTAAAGCCCGGTGCATTTGCAGGATAAAATCAGCTTCTCCATGTGCATCATACACCAACTGCTTCACCTGTCTTTTAAGGGGGACAATCGGGACAACGACAGCCTTACCTGCAGCCATATAATCATACAGTTCCTCAGGGTCATCTTCTCCTGCATGTTTCCAATAAGGCATCATGCAGATATCAAACGTCTGCACATAGGAAGGTAATTTTTCATACGGTTTTTCACCGATACAAAAAATGTTCGGGTGTTTTTCTGCTATTGCAAGGATTGCAGGTGACTTAATCGATCCTTCAAGAACTATTGAAGCTTTTGGAAATGCCTGAGCCGTAAAATCAAGAAGCCTGGCATCTACCCGCTCATCAGTTGCACCAATACACCCGACAACCGGCCGGTGTATCCAGCACAAGCCAACAGAACAGGTATCTGTTTTTATGCTTGCTTTTTCAAACAGTCGGTAGTCGCTTCCGTTTGGTATAACCATTGCTTTTTTGAATTTGATTACCCGTTTTCGTTTCAACTGTTCTTTAGTTGCACACACAACAAAATCGCATTCTTTTATCAGTTGTTTTTCTTTTTTTATCAGATGAGGGAGAAGATCTTTCGTATACGAAACTTCATATACAT
>CAZYXQ010000026.1:0-12171 GCA_964651235.1 uncultured Gammaproteobacteria bacterium | reverse complement strand
TATAGCCGGAAAATCCACTCAATATTTCACAATTATGCTGAGTCGAAGCAAGAAGTATTTTCGTTTTATAATTTAAATCTTTTGTAACTGAAGTATCTCTTGCTCGGTAATCAAAAGGGTACTCTAAGATAGGCGCAGGGTTTTCTTTACAAATTTTTTGTACCTGATCATATCCCTTTCCCCACCAATTCTCCTTTGTTGCCTTAAGAGGTACTGGATAAAGTTCAATGAAAATAAGAACAAAAATCAGCGGCAATATAAACTGTGATAACGGCTTTTTTTCAAAACGTTTTTCTAGAAAATTTAATGCATATATGAGTAAAATAGAAATTCCATACACAACTAAAAAATACCATCTTGCTGTTGCCCTCATCACGCCGATAAAAGGAACTGTTTTTAAGACAGCGAGATAGGGTAGTGGCATTACCAAATAGGTACCATTCCAGTTAAATCGCGGACCAAGAGAAAATATAAAGCCAATAACAATGGTAAACAACAACCAAATTAACACACCTCTCATATGCCAAATATCTTGTTTGTTGCTATTGATATGTAACTTGTCATACTGAACTTGTTTTAGTATCTGCTTTTTTTTAAGATCCCGAAATAAATTCGGGATGACATTTTGATTGAACAACCAATACCCAATCGTAAGAAGGGGTATCAAGCCTATTAGTGCAGCCTTTTCTCCAAATGTATGATGATTAAGCCCAGTCCAGAATCCAAAAAACCGAGACAACATGCTCTGACCTGTTGGAAAAAGGTAGTCAGTGATGTGTGCAGCATACGTTACATACTGACCCTGCTCAATAGTGGGTTTGTAGACTGTATTCATTTCAAGATATGCACTTATTGTAGGTTCTGCTACCATGAAAAAAGTTATAAATATTACAACAAGTTCAGCAAGTATCCGAGGCCTATCCTGATGATCTCGTTCATCCCATATGGTATAAAACCCGAATAAATATCCCATTCTTTTCTGTTCGATTTCTTTTTTCGAAGGGGTTGGGAAATAAAAAAGTGAGGGAAATATGAGTCGAAGAAGGTAATATGTAACTATTATGACTGCTCCCATAATACCAAGGTATACGGCGCTCATAAACTGCCAGGCAAAAAATAATCCGGATAACAGAAAGTGATGAAGTTGCCTGTTAGGATGAAGCATAAAATACAAATTTATCAATAATGGCCAGAAAAAAAGCATCTGAAAATGTCCTATTTGAAGCAAAAAATAAGGCGAAAATGCCATAAAAAATCCGAATATTGTTTTTATCCAATAATGTTTTGTAAACCGGCTGGCAAATAAATACGCTGATAGGTAAATTAATATATGGTTCAGTACAGCAAGAATATTAAATTGTGTGACCGGGTTTGAAGTAAAAAGTGAGATCAGATAACCAATCATTGAGGGAAAATACATATGTTCGGTAAAGGAAAGCGAGTGAGGAAATGGGTACATGGCATTTGTTTCAGCATGATAAATAAAGTCAAAAAGTCCGATGCTTTTAATATTATTTTGCATTACCCATATTACAAACGGTACATCAAACCAGTCATATAGATGTGTACTGATATTGAAAAGCGTATTTTTCCAGTAAAACAGGATTAACAATATCGGAATAAGGAAGATGATAATTTTTTTCATATTTTCCTCATCACACACAAACTATTCCCTCCAAACTGAAATGTCTGGTATGACGTGATCGCAAATCCGTAATTTTTTGCCAGGTTTTCAAGATCTTTCTTATTATAGTATTTTTTATGATCTGCAACCTCAACTCGCGAGATAATTCCAAGTTTAAATGCGAGAAATTCAAGGATGACTTTCCCCCAAGGAGTCGGCGTAGTAAGGATAAGGGAGCCACTCTTTTTAAGAAGTCTGTGACACTCACGGAATAATTTGGGAACGCGCATTATATCAATATGCTCGATTACCGCAAGAAGAAATATTTTATCGAATGAAGAATCGATGAAGGGAAGTTTATCTTTAAAATGGAATTTCCTGACTGAAATATTATCCCTAATATTCCGGTGTTCCACATCATAATCTATACCCACACCTTTTTTGATTTTATCTTTTACATGTTCCAGAAAATATGCCTGATGTCCGCAACCAAAATCCAAGACCGTATCACCAGTATTTAAAAAGGGGAGTACACGATTGAGCCTCATCCGAGCTATTAGTTTGTCGACAATATTAAATTCTTTTGTGCCCATATATTTACTTTGTTATCCCCGTGTAGGCGGGGATCCAGACTACTATCAGATAATTTGGAATTATAATCTAGATTCCGGCTTTCGCCGGAATGACGTAGTTCAATTCATAACTTTTTATTTTTACCCTTTATTTTTGATCTTTGACTTTTGCCCTTTGACTTTACTTTATTCTATATTTTATCGCCACAATAATACTTTTAATAAAATCCATTCCGTTAATCTTTTTTCCCTCACCCATTGTTCTCGGTTTATAGTGGATCGGGACCTCGAAAAAAAACATGCCTTCTCTAGCTAACAATGCTGTCACAGCTACTTCATATGAGAATCTGTTTTCCTTTGGTTTTAGTAATAAATGTTTTACTTCTTTTGAAAACAGTTTATAACCCGTTGGTTGATCAGTCAATCTTAATCCGTATAGCATATTTACAATCCAAGTAAGAGCCAACCCGCCTACATAAAAAATAAAGTATGAGTATCTGTTATGAAAATTTTCCCTCTTTTTGTTACGACTGCCATAAACAACTTGAGCATTTCTGTTTATAAAAGGGGAGAGTAATGCCGGATAATCCTTTGTTGAGTATTCTTCGTCTGCATCCTGCACCATCAGGATATCACCGGTTGCAGCTTTAAAACCTTTTTTCAGTGCCGCCCCCTTTCCCTGATTTTTTTTCTGTTCAATAAACATTATTTTTGACCTTTGCCTTTCACTTTTGAGTTTTGACATTTGACCTTTGATCTTTGATACAGTTTGATCTGTACTCCCATCATCTACCACTAGTATTTCTTTCCTCACACCTGACGTATCGGCTCTCATAACCTCCTGTATCACGGAAGTTATAAGATGTTCTTCGTTATATACCGGAATTATAATTGAAATTTTACGCGGTTTTTTGTCTTTGACCATATGATTAAAAGAGTCTAAATTATGCTGTTATGATACAATAAGATATGTTGAAAAAACACTGGATTTTTTTCGTATGTCTTTTCATATTCATCCTCCTTCTTGCAAAAAATCCCTTTTCAACCCGTACTCTTATCCCGAATCTTGAACCGTATCCTGACACTATCCATTACCTTGCTCCACCACATAATTTCGTGGCAGGTCATGGATTTGCATTATGGAGAGAGGGAAGAAGTCTTGCCACCTGGGTACCCCCGCTTTATTCCCTTATCATGATTCCTGCCTTCCTGATAAAAAACGATGTTCGCATGTTTTACTTTGTCAATGTTATCCTTGCGCTTCTTTCGTATCTCTTTTTTTATCTTATCATTCGAAAGTTAACAAAGTTAACCGAGGCGGTTAAAGACTCCTCCGAATCGGAGGACGGGAAAACCACGTCGGTTTTAATCGGTACGACATTATTTCTTTATGTAACAAATTATTTTATCTATTGGTACCCGACACTTGCGATGGGAGAGAATCTTGTGTTAACGCTGTTTTTAGTAGGAGTATGGGTTATGACCGAAAAGGTTTCGTTAAAAAACATGCTTGTTATCGCTCTCCTTGGTATGGCAATATGTGCCACAAAAACGGCAAATCTACCTATAACGATAGCGTTTATTCTCGGATATGGACTTAAAATTATCATGGAAGATAAAAAAGACAAGATGAAATCGGGCTTAATCCAATTCCTTATTTTGTTAGTTACTTTATTTACCGGTTTTTTCGTTTATTACCAATACAGGAATGGTACCTCACCCTTAGCTCTTCTTAATTTCTATTTTCAGAATTTTATACCAAAACGGAGTTCACCTGAAATAATCGGCTCGGAGTGGTTCTCCGCAAGATTTGTATATGTCAACCTTCCGGAATACATAAAGGCAATTTTTGGGGGTTATCATGTACGTTTTTTATGGGACAATACGCCAATTGTTCCTTTCTTTGTTGGGTTACCTGGAATAGTTGGATTAATTCTTACTCTCTTTTCTAAAAAAAACAGAATTATAAGTGCTATACTGCTTTTTGTTTTATTTGGAAGTGCTTTTTTTATGTCATCTTTTTACTCGGTTGACATGAGATATCTATACCAAACAATCCCAATTGTACTAATTGGTTTTGCCTTGCTTGGTAATGAACTTCTTGACTGGAAAAAGATACGGTCTGTAATAATTGTAATATTAATACTGATATTTGGCTTTTATAGTGCCCAAAACGCAAAGCGTCTTAAAAACCAAATAATGATGAATCTAAAACATACCGAGTCTCCATGGTATTATCTTTCAGTTATAAAACTTAACGAATTCTTTAATTCAAAAAAAGAAAAAAAACCATATGTAATAACCGCCATGACACCATATTATGTGGATTTCTTTGGTAATAATAATTACCAACTACTTCCTATGTCTTATTCACAGGACTTTTTTACATTAAACAAAACCGTTTGGGGTAGATATAACTATAATAATCTTCATTTCTTATATAAAGAATTGTTTAATGAAGAAAAGGAAGTGTATGTCCTAAATTACTTAGGTAATGATTCCGGTGTAAGTAAAGATTTCGAATCTCTTAAGGCAACTTTTACGCTTAAGAAGGTAGCGGAAGGATGTTATGGTTCATGCAATATATGGAAAATAGAAAAATGAGAAAAAATTGGGAACCTTCCATTTATATAAAAAAAAACGAACTTCTTCCAAATGAGAAATATATTTATCCAACGACATATGTTGTAAACTTTCAAAATGCCAAAATTCTTGAGAAGTACCTTCCAATATATATAAAAGGTAGGCTTGCCGACCTTGGATGCGGAAAAGTCCCACTTTATGGTTTTTATAAGGATTATGTTGACGAATGGATTGGTCTTGATTGGAATAACAGATCGTATAAAAATTTAAAGATCATCGAGCAAGATTTATCAAAAAAACTCCCTTTTAACAAAAGTTCATTCGACACAATACTGTTGACCGAAGTTTTGGAACATATTCAAAATCCTGACAAACTCTTAAGCGAAATCTATCGCGTTCTAAAAAAAGGAGGTCATGTGATAATCACCGTTCCCTTTCTTTATTTTATACACGAAGAACCACATGACTATTTCCGCTATACAAAATATGCCTTGAAAAAGCTTACTCAACAGGCAGGTTTTTCAGTTGTCTTAATTGAGGAAAAAGGGGGAATTCTTGAGATAATGGCAGATCTATTTTCCGCTCTCATATATAAAATACCGATATTTGGTAAGTCATTATGTCTTCTAACTCAAAAAATATATATCCTTTTTCTTAAGGCTCCGCAATTTAAAAATATATCAAATAGTTCAAAAGAGCGCTTTCCGACTGGTTATATATTGGTTTTGACTAAAAAATGAATATTGCATGTTCGTTGGATGACAATTACCTTCAGCATACTGGCATAATGCTTATTTCATTATTTACTAATAATTCGGGGAATAGGTTGTCAATTTATATATTATATTCACAACTAAAATCAGAAAATAAATCTGTATTGATCGACCTTGTAAAAAAGTACAAATCAACTATTAAATTCATCAAAATTCCTAATAGACTAAGAGTAAATAGTTACAAAGTTACTCATCATGTTTCAGTTTCAACATATTTCAGAATATTTATACCTGAATTGATTCCTGGTTTAGATAAAGTTCTCTATTTAGATAGTGACTTGATTGTTGAAGATGATTTGTTGCAGTTATATAACAATCAAGTAGACGAATTTGCACTTGCTGCAATACCCGAAGCCGCTATAAATAAAACAGAGCTGCAAAATAGGTTAATGATTAATGAATCATCGAAATATTTTAATGGGGGGGTGCTACTTTTAAATTGCAATTACTGGCGAAAAAATAATATAACAAATAAACTCATAAAATTCATTACTCAGAATGAAGATAAAATAGTTATGTGGGATCAGGATGCTATGAATGCATTGTTAAGTAGTAAATGCTTGTTACTGCCCCCAAAGTATAATCTTCAAACAAGTTCATTCGCATATCCTGATAAAAGGCTGCAATATTCAAAAAGAGAAATTAACGAAGCTAAATTTAACCCGGTTATAATTCACTTTTCTTCCTCCTCAAAGCCTTGGCAGTTTGCAAATAATCACCCGCTTAAAAAAAGATACTGGCACTACTTAGGTTTAAGTCCGTGGAACAAGTATACGTATCAAGACATAACATTGATGAATCTTATTAAAAGAACAGTACCTTTAAAAATCCAATATTACATAGGGGAAAATTTTATTTCAAAAAAAACATGAACACATCCATTGTTCTTATTATTTTTAATCGGCCTGAGTTGACTCAGAAAGTATTTGATTCAATCAAAAAAATCAAACCGAAATCTTTTTTTGTAATAGCGGATGGATCAAGAAATAAAAAAGAAATTAATTTGGTAGAAAAAACACGTAACATCACCAACCAAGTAAACTGGCCTTGCAAAGTGTACAAAAAATATTCAACCTCAAATCTTGGCTGCCGCCGGTCAGTCGCAGAAGGCTTGGACTGGGTCTTTGCTCACACCGAACAAGCGATCATTCTTGAAGATGACTGTATACCGGATTTATCTTTTTTCCATTTCTGCGATGAGTTGTTAGAAAAATATAGAAATAATAATAAGACAATGATGATCGGGTAATAATTTTTTTCCCCATCAAATGAACTCAAGCTATAGCTTTTGTCGCCACTCACTTATCTGGGGATGGGCTACATGGAAAAGAGCCTGGAAAAAGTATAGAGAAGCTGAAGACCAAGGACTTTTTGAACTTACCCACGATTTTAAAACATATTCTGATATTATGTCTCCAGTTCGGCTCCGTGCAATAAAAAAAACCCTGTCAGGAAAAATTGATACGTGGGACTATATCTGGCAAATGGCCATGCTTATGAATGAGGGATTATGTATCTACCCTTCAATAAATCTTGTACAAAACATTGGGTTTGGAAAAGGCGCAACGCATACAAAACGGAAAACATTTCACAGCGAGATACAAGCAAACAAAATGATATTTCCGCTTAGACATCCAGATACTATTCATATAGATAAAGATTTTGACGAAAGAATTGCACGATCATACAATCCAGTAAATATGCTCTTTGATATTATAGGAAGATTTATTTCACCAAGGAATACACAAAACTAATCAAATCGTTATGTATTTTATGTAATTTATAGAGAAGTTCAGAAGTATTGTTTTTTTTTGCAATTTGCAACTCCTCATCAAACTGTTTTTCATATTCGACCCCTCCTTTTGAAGTGCTATGTACTCTAAATGCAGATAGGGGAGAAGGGATTATGTGAAGCGGATAATTTTTCATAAATCTAAGCCACAGATCATAGTCCATGCAGTAACGATACTCCTCGTTTAGATATCCTATCTCACTTATTAGTTCTCTTCTCCAAAACGTACTTGGCTGAATAATATAGTTTGCAAAAGACAATGTAGAGTATGAATTAAATAAACGTAATAAGCGTTTATACCCGATAACAAATGAGTGAATGTCTTTACCCTTTTCATCTACGATTTGATAATCACCGCTTACCCATTTTGCCTGACTGTTCTTATCAAAAAATGTAGCGACTTTTGCTAAAGTGCCGGGTAGGTAATAATCATCACTGTTAAGCCAAGCGACTATGTCTCCATACGCCATTTTTAATCCTTTATTTATTGCGTCACTCTGACCTTTGTCTTTTTCAGAAAACCATTTCAGTTTATCTTCGTATTTTTTTAATATATCCAGGGTATTATCCGTTGACCCACCATCCATCACAATGTACTCTAGGTTCGGATAATTCTGTGAAAGGACGCTTTGTATGGTTTGTTCTATAAATTGTCCCTGGTTAAAAGAGGGAGTGATGATTGAGATTTTTGCATTCATATAATTTAAGGTTAAAAAGCAAAAGTCAAAGGTCAAAAGTGAAAATAAAAAGTTAAAGGTTTATTTTTTTTATTTTTAACCTTCATTTTTTACCCTTTGACCTTTGATTTTTGAATTTACTTTATTTGAACCTATTTTAATGGATTTTTTTCGTACCACTCCACTGTTTCTTTCAACCCTTTATCAAATGAGGTGGTTGCACGGAAGCCAAATTCTTTTTCAGCCCGTGTCGTATCTAGACACCTACGGGGTTGACCGTTTGGTTTTGTTTTGTCCCACACTATTGTTCCTTTAAAATCCATGATGTTTATCAGTTTTTTAACGAGGTCTTTGATACTGATTTCAAATCCTGCTCCGATATTAACAGGTTCCGGATTGTCATAGATTTGCGTGGCAGAAACTATCGCTTTTGCAGCATCCTCAACATAAAAAAATTCGCGGGTTGCAGATCCATCTCCCCATACAACGATTTCTTTTACTCCCGCTCTCTTTGCATCATGAATTTTTTTTATTAGAGCTGCTATCACATGTGAGCTTTTGGGGTCAAAATTATCACCCGGCCCATACATATTGACCGGAAGTAAATATATTCCAGGAAACCGATACTGCTGCCTATATGATTGGATCATCACAAGAAGCGCTTTTTTTGCTACCCCATATGGAGCATTGGTTTCCTCAGGATACCCATCCCACAGATTATCTTCTTTAAAAGGAACGGGTGTGAATTTCGGATAGGCGCAAATAGTACCGATTTGTACGAATTTTTTTACCCTGTTAAGTCTTGATGCTTCGATGAGGTTGACTCCCATCAGAATATTATCATAAAAAAGAACTCCCGGATTGTCCCGGTTATATCCGATACCTCCCACATTACCGGCCAAATTGATGACGATATCGATATTCTTTGTAAGGTCTTCACAGATGTGTTTATCACGGATGTCATGGATTTTGGAACGGGGGATGGTGATTAGTTTTTCTTCAGCTCCTTGTGATATCAGTTCTTTATACACATGTTTCCCCACAAACCCTGCTCCACCTGTCAAAAGTATCCGTTTGTTTGAAAAAAATTGTTTCATAAATTAAAAAAAAATTATACTTCATGTAATGTTGAATGGTGGATTTTTTCCGACTTGGGATATCCCGATTTATCGGGAGGGACCCACCGGAGTGAAAAAAAACACTATTCAACATCACTTATTTTTCTTATCCATCACGTCTTTTAACGCCTCTTTCCTCACCATCTCCGTCACATTCCTCTCCAACTTTTCAATACTTGATAACAACTTAAAAAGCAGTATAAATACTATCACAAACCCGAAAAAAATAAGAGTGTTGAGATTTTCACCAAATCCGAGAGTCATTGAAATCTGATGTACAGTTCTCGGAAAAAGGGAAGTAAATAACACTCCTCCCCATATTACTAATGTGGAAATGAGTTTAAACCCTGTCTGAGTCCGTTCTTTTTTAATGAATCTCATTATTCTGTTTCCGAGAAAAAATAGCGAAATGAGGCTAAGAGTTAATTGTATTATTGAAAATTGCATATTTGTTTAATAATTTAATCCGTCAACATCATACGTATAACCGTCTTAAGGGCTCCTACATACGATTGTCTGTTCTGTTTTTCCTGAGAATATTTGGTATAGCGGACTTTTATTTCTGTCTCACAATAACTCAGTTTATTTCGGACAATTTCCCGCATGATTTCACTGTCATATTCATACCTGTCTGCCATAGTGACAATGAGGGAAAGTGCTCGCTTTGAATACCCGCGCATACCAGACTGACTGTCCTTCACCCATAACCCGTATACAAATCCTGTGATGATATTTCCCAGATGATTCCCGATTTTTTTAAAAAAGGGAATGTGTTTTTGACTAAAGTCTCTCATGCCTAAAACAACATCATGATCTTTTAGTTTATTTTGGATAGTTACGATGCTTTCCGGATCATGCTGACCGTCTGCATCAAATGTTATGACCTTATCTGCCATAAGGATTTTTGCTGCCTCGATTCCAGTTTTGACCGCAGCACCTTTCCCACGATTTAGCATATGGCGAAGAACAATAACATTTTTGTGTGAGACTGCTTGGTATGTATTATCCGTTGAACCGTCATCAATTACTATTATGTGTTTATATCCTTTATTCTGAAGCTCCTGAATCACAGACCCGATCACTTTTCCTTCATTATATGCAGGTATAACTATATAACATGTACTGCTTGCGCTTTTTTCAATTTCCATATGGCCTTGTCTCTCATTATAGCAAACCGAAAAGATATGGATTTAGGGTATATTATAAATCCATTTTACAAAATCTGCCATTTTTATTACCAATTTACCCTTAGTTGTCAGACTTAAACAACCATCTTTCTCTGTGATTGAATTAATGACTGACTGTTCGTATATCCGCCGGTCAAGTGCTTTTTGTTTTTGTACATATTCACTGATAAATGCTTTTTCAAGATTTTTTCTGTAAATTCCGTCACATCGTTCATCTGATTTTGTATTCAGTTTATAGAGCATATATGTCGTAACAGAACGGTCATACGTCACTGGAAATACGATAAAAAATCCGATATGGAGCGCTGTACTTATCATCAAAGCGGCAAAAAAAGATTCGGGATTTAGTTTCAGCTTCTGTTTTAAAACTATTCCTAAGAACAGAACGAGAATAAAACTACCTATCATTAAGAGTATTCCCCTATAAAATAAAACATTAAGTCCTCGAAAGAGAGGAGATTGAAGCAACACAAAAAAAAGTATTGTGTATGCAGAGAAAACACCTATGTATGTAAAGAGGGTTTTTTTCACTTTTGTAAACGTTTCAGGTCTGCTTCAATCATCATCTTGATAAGCTCTTCAAACGTCACTTTTGGTTTCCATCCCAATTTGGTGCGTGCTTTTTCAGTCCGAGCTCGAAGATGTGGTACTTCGGCTGGCCGTTTAAATCGCGGATCAATCACCACGTATTTTTTCCAGTCGCTTATCCCGACTTCCTTAAATGCAAGATCAACAACATCTCGTACACTATGAAATTCACCCGTTCCGACAACATAATCATCCGGTGTCTCCTGCTGCAGCATAAGATACATTGCCTCAACATAGTCTCCTGCAAATCCCCAGTCCCGTTTTGCTTCCAAATTACCAAGTGAGATATCTTTCGCCAAACCTAGTTTTATTCGTGCAACCCCGTCTGTGATTTTGCGTGTGACAAACTGGATACCGCGAAGAGGGGATTCATGATTAAATAAAATTCCATTTGAAGTAAAAAGTCCGTAAGACTCACGGAAATTCACCGTCATCCAATATGCGTATACTTTTGAGATACCATAAGGAGAACGTGGATGAAAATTTGTTTTCTCATCCTGATATCCGTCATCGTTTCCGAGTCCAAACATCTCACTCGTTGAAGCTTGATAAAACCTAGTTGTCGGAGAAAAAAATTTTATCGAGTTTAAGAGATATAACACACCGATTGCGTTAATCTCTGTCGTCAATTTAGCCTGTTCCCATGAGGATCCGACAAATGATTGAGCCGCCAGATTATATACTTCATCAGGACGTACATTCTTCATGATATTAATAAGCGATGATTCATCAGTCAAATCTCCCTCGACAAACTCGATTTTATCCATAAGTCCCAAGAAGTTAAGATTCTCATAATGAGGATATGAGTATCTGCGAATTAACCCATACACTTTATATCCTTTTTCAAGCAAGAGTTTGGCCAGATACGGACCGTCCTGTCCTAAAATACCGGTTATAAGAGCTTTTTTTGCCATATATTCATATAAATTAACAATTATTTTATTATAGCACAAGCTTTACCATCTTTATTTCATTTCTGCTACAATTAATAAATGCTCAGTAGGCTAAATTCATTCATTAAAAGACCCACAAGCCGCAATATCATCATTAACACATTAGGTAATTATCTCAATGTTTTTTTTAATGCGTTTTTTGTTTACCTTTTGGTCCGTCTTCTTGATCCGGTCCAATATGGCGTATTGAGTGTGCTGTTTGGAATTGCCTATGTTTTAGCCAATATTCTTGATTTCGGTACAACTGCAACAATCTATTCATTTCTACCACCTCTTATCGACAGCAAGCACCCCAATATGTACC
>CAZYXQ010000025.1:0-12375 GCA_964651235.1 uncultured Gammaproteobacteria bacterium | reverse complement strand
AACTATCGGGATAATAAATATGAAAAATAATCCTCTTTTTTTAATCCCACCCAACAAAACAAAAGAAAACACAAAAAGAGACCAAACACCCGCAATCATATAATATAAAAGTTTTGGATAAAAACTGAGTCTTCCAACCGAAAACTTAACTGGGATAAGAAGCAGATTTTTTAAGTTTACCTGTCCTAATACCTGAGTCCATAAAGGAGTCCCGGAAAGAAGAATTCTCGAGTTTTCAAGCTGAGTTTTAAGCAAAGGATACTGAAGCAGGATCGAAATACCTATCACGACAACTGTAATACCCACATAACGATATTGTTTTTTTAGTGTCAGATAGACTAATAATCCTGTGATAAAAAAAACGCTTCCATAAAATGTCCATAAAGAAAACACAATCATGAGTTCAAATAGAAAAAGAAGAATTGACTTACTACGTACTTTCCTGAGTGTCTCCATTCTATCTTTTTCGGGATTTGTAAGAAGCGTTATCAGTGTGCGGACGTTCTGTACAAACGATGTCTTTTTTTCTTTCTCATGAATAGACAGGAGTTCTATCAAAAAATAAGTGGCAAAAGAAAGCAACATAGTAACAAGTGAGTACATCCTTGCTTCCTGACTATAATATACCACTAATGGATTAAATAGATATAATGCAGCTGCCCATAATCCAAATCTACTGCTACGGAGTCGTGAACCTATGAGATAAACTGCATGACCAGTAAGAAGGGAGAATATTACTGACGGCATACGCAGCGCTATTTCGCTTGTCCCAAAAAAGAACGCCCACAGTTTCAGGAAAATATAATACAGAGGCGGGTGAAAATCAGTGGGAGAAAAAAGATTCGGTATCTGAAAAAGCGAAAACTGCCGCACTACTTTAGCTGTAATTGCCTCATCAAGCCAAAGTGACTGATTAAGAAAAAAAAGTCGAATTAAAAACGCAAAGCCAAAAACAAGAAGTATCTTTTTCTTCATGTAATTATTATATACCCATCATTATGTAATTGTTATTTAGATTCACGACCATATACATGAATTCAAATAATTCAAATATTTAGTTTTTCAGTTTCGATTGTGTCGGGGATAACCTACTTGTAGGTTTGAGCTGTGGGGTCGGTGTAATTTCGAATATTGCATTTTGTATTACCCCGTGAATTTCGTTCCATGTATCAACTCCAATCCGCGGGATAAGAATATACCCTCCGTAATCCGAGTATGAACTTTGAAGATAATCCTTATCGCTGATATTGATATTAATCATTTTGTAATTCCCGGCATCTTTTGCCTCACCCATAAATTTCTTCATCGTATCAACCGATATATCGGTCTTAATATGATTTTTAAGTTCATCAAGCAGGGGAACTATTTTCGGAATCATGCCGAGTGATATGACCTTTTCCTTAACAGCCTTCACAAACTGCTGTTGACGCGCCCCTCTGGCAAAATCATTCCCATCCTGTTCACTATGACGGCTTCGCACATATTTGAGTGCAGTCTCGCCATTCATAAATACCTTCCCCTTATCAAAATGCAGATGTTCATACCGACAGGGGAATGCGTCTTTTGGATTTTCAGTAATATCTTTTAGAAATTTTTCAAGTTCCGGCTTATCTTTAAGAACTTCTTTTTTTTCATCTTCACTGTAACCGGGTTTCAGAAACTTTTCAATTTTTGCAAAATCTTCTTCTTTTCCACACAGATCATTCACCTTGTCTTCAATCGGATACTCATAATCGTCGAATGTTTTCTGTACATCAACCGTTACCCCTCCTAAGATATCAATTCCTTTTATAAAACCATTAAAATCAATGGTTACATAATTATCTATTTCCAATCCTGTAATATCTTGTATCGCTTTTTTTACCAATGTGGCATCAGGATATGTCTTGGTATCAACATCAGGGAATTCCGTAGGAAAAAGTCCCAGCTGGTAAACTGAATTTATCTTCGCGTGAAAATCTGACTTTGATTTGGTCGGAAGCTCAACCCATACATCCCGGGGAAGTGATAATAAAGCAACCTTGTTTTTGGAAAGATCAATGTGGGCAACCATGATACTATCTGTCAGGTAGGGCCCATCATGCCCGGGTCCTCCATATCCTAAAAGCAGGATATTATACTGTGTCTTTGGTTTAGGGAGAATAAAGCCCTTATTTTGACCGCCATTTTTATAAATGCCGCGGTAAAAATCAATTCCTGATTTCACAAAATACGCTATACCAATAACGATAAATACTCCAAGAATAACTATTACTTTTTTCATATCAACTAAAGGTTAATTATACAAAATATTTGACTACTTTATCCTCTTTCTGTAGTGTAATGATGCGTGAATGCTCTTAACGAGTTTGTAGTTTTTTATATGTATCCTTTAACGTATTCATCTGTGCCATGATACAACTTGGGATTCCAGGAATTACAAAATCAGACAGACACCACTCTCCATCAGTATGACCGGAAAGAACAAATGTTCCGTCGTTAGTATTTTTTAAAGTAAATGGAAGGCGTGACTTAAGTGTTTCAAGCTCTCCTTCAACAGTAACTCCACCGTTATCTTCCAAATCCTGTCTGGTTCGGTATACAGTTGAAATCGGTTCTAACAAACCTTTGTTTAATATAAATGGAATACTATGATATCGAGGAGCAAAATGCAGGAATTCTGTTTTGTCTGTTGTTATTAATCGGTCATGTCTCCCTTGAGAAAATGTTTTTTCTCCGATTAAAGGAGCGATCTGAAGTCCAGAAAGTACAAAGCCACATTTTTCATCACTATGCTCAACCGGTTTATATATCCATCTGATAGACCTAGGTGTATTATTTTCCTGTAAAAGCGGATCAAATGTAAGATGTTCAAAAATAAGTGTTTCTTCTCCAGGAACCGCCCAAGATATACTCATCCTGAATACAGGTTGATATTCTGTCGGTTTGATTCTGTCTGAAAGTTCAAGCTGTAATCCGTGTGGTTTATCAAGTACTATATGACAATGAGGAGGGAACTTCGGTCTTGAGGTTAGATTTTTTACAAATTGTTCCGTTAATCCAAGCGGACTAATAATGTCACTAAACAGCTTTTGTGCTTCTTGACCTGATTTGAGAAGATCGTATGACATATAGTATTATAAACTATAGGTATATAATATTCAATAAAGATTGACTTAACAATCCTTTTATTGTAATTAAATACATGGTATAATACTTATAATATTATTAGTTTATTAATAGTATGCCTATTTCAAATGAAGTTCTTCGTCATTCTAGTAGAAAAGATTATCTTCCTTATAAAGAAATGAGAAAACAAAAACAAGCACTTACTGCTTTGGTCTCCCAAGCACAAAAAAGACTGCTTGAACAATCGATTGACCGAGATCCGGACCGTAAAGACCCTGCACAAAAACGATTCGATTCTTTTTTTTCATTACCAGATGATAATGCTGTTTTAACAATATCCTGTCTGGGAGGTACACCCGAATTATACCCAAGTGGAGCTATGTTCATATATATTCATCAAAAAGGACCTGATGAAATAAAACCACAAGAACTTGTAGGCATACAAACTGTTAAATCTCCTGATTCTATTGAAGAAAAGGAAGTTCTGTGGCTTTCCGGATATAAGCCTGAGCAGATTGATCTGATAACTCAAGCTATCTCATCAGCTCAACCGATGGAAAAAAATCAGTATGATGTATTTATGGGAAGGAGAAAAATGAGTGTTGCTACCTAAGAAGGTAAATCAATAATTAAGCTCCAACTTCTTTAATTAAGTTGAAAGGGTGAAGTTGTTTTTGTTTTTATTCCAATACAATAATTTATTGTCTGTCCTTGGTTTGATAAATCAGACATATACGAGTGAGGAATATCAAACGTTTTAATACCAATACAGTTACATAAACCGGTTCCTGGCATATTTAGGTATGACATAAAATCACAACCGCTAACAAAAAAAACAAAAAATGTCACAATTCCTGATATAAAAAAAATCCTTTTTAACTTCATGATATGAGGGGTAATAAGATGTGTCAAAACAAGCATAAACAATATCCCTGCTGCAATAATATATCTGATATTTGGCAGTCTTGTTTTTTCTTCAAGAGCGATTAATATAATGTAAAAAATAATTAGTGCAAAAACAGGAGTCAGACCTAAAATTGGAGAAGTTTTTTTTAACTTATTTTCAGCAGCTTGATCCATATATGTATGTTACAGGAAATTTTGGCAATGTAACAGTACATATCGATTTGGTATTGAGTGCAAAAGAGCCTTTTGATATACTAGATGTCGTGCGGTGGTAGTTCCCACTTCACCGGCCAATTCGACGAGTTTCACGGAACGTTTTAACACATACAGTTTTGATATACTTTAACAATATGCGGGATTAGTTTAATGGTAGAACGAAAGATTTCCAATCTTTCGGCAGGGGTTCGATTCCCCTATCCCGCTCCCGCTTACATTATCTGTATTATTAAGACTATCTAAATATACATTCTCGTGGCCAGAGCTGACCTTCGAGGTCAGCTTTTTGACATTGTATAATAGCAGTATGTCAACTCAACCTCCCGAACAACCTGCTTTTTGTGACGTATATTTCAAATCAACGGTAGGTCCAAACCAGTATAGATATGAAAGCCCTTTACCATGGGAAAAACTTCCACTTATGCTATATGAACAAATTTCTGAGGCATCATATCCCGATTTAAAAAGAGTTCTTACACAAGGCGATAAAACACATGATTTTCCCGAACACGATATGTTTATAAAAGAAAAAGGTAAAGTCCCCATACTTTTTACTGGAGCGCATAATCGCTTATTATATGAGATAACTTCCGGTGTAATACCATTACGACCCAATGCAAAAAGATCATTAATAAATATTGATCACCATGATGATATAATGCTGGGGTCAGTTGGATATGACCCATATGATGTACATATTGGCAATTGGGTCGCAGCTGGAGCAGTAAATGGATATTGGGGTAATTATGTACATTTGGATGAGGGTTACGAACCACGGTTACCATTAACTGAAATAAAACCATCACAAGAAGCAATTCCTGTTGAGTTAGTTCGTCAATCACTACCGGTATATCGAATTTCAACAGCATATAATTTTTAGCAACTAAAATTACTTATTGATCACTTACTTACTAATATCGTGCAAACCAGTCCGTTTATTTTTTCACTTGATGCAGATGCTATTGCAGACTGGGACAGAAGATTTGGACCTGATGGAAGTCAAATGCTTGAAGTTGTGTTGTCTAACATATTAACATCACCTCAACTGGAATTTTTTCATTTTACCCCAAGTCCTTCATACTGTCCTGCCGAGGAAGCAATAAAAATCTGGGACAAGACAAGGGGGATTGTAACGAATCTGAAGTAATGAAAATAGTTTTTTAAACTTTACAAACAAGTTAATCCTTGATTTTCGTGGCCAAAGTTGACCTTGACGGTCAGCTTTTTGGCCATAGAACTTCCTGGAGGTGTTTTAGAGGAGAATAATATACTTTTAAAGTTCCGGATTTCACAAGCGGGATAATAAGGCGGAAATCATTTGGTTTTTTTTGAACTTCCACTTTTTTTCCGTTAATACTTGCTTCAAAACCACCGGTATTTATCACAACAACAAGTTGTGACCCAATATCATCTTTTTTTATGTCAAATTGAAACTCGTTGGGGTTTTGTACTACCGGCTCTATGTCTGTAAGCATATTTTTCTTCCGTAATCTAAATATTGAAAGGGTTTTTTTATTTTCATAAATAAACTTTGACTCCTCCCGAAAAAGAAGCGTATATCCTTTCAGTGGTCTGTCGCTGATAAAATACCGTACAGCCAACTCCTTCCACCGCTCGTCATGTAACGTAATTTTGGACGTCTCGATACCGTTAATATCAAGACCGATTTCACTTTCACCGTATAACGGATTTCTTTCAATGATATATGCGTATTCTTGTCTGTAATCTGCAGACGAATTCTTAAAAAACTCGGCTATCGTCTTTGGCACAAATGTATTATATCCCTGAACTGAATATATCCCATGAACCATACCCCAGGTAGATGGATTGTACGAAAAAATAGTTTTCAACCACTTGAATGTCTGTTGCTCTTCCGGAGTAAATGAGGTGGGTTCTTTGGAAAAAGGAGGACGAAACAGTACCTCAGACATATAATTATGAAATCCAAAATAGGGGAGCACATCAGCTCCTGTCTGAATTCGATACTTTTCTGAAATCACAGACTGTTGACTTTGTAAATTTTCAATCAACACCGACTGCGGAATAAAGTAGTTATGAAAATAATTTATGAATAAACCCTCAAACAGAACATATCCTATTAATGCCATCAAGACCCATTTTTTCTTGACAGTGATGACAAATAAAACAATCGATAGTATAGATAAAGGAATAAAATTTAAGCCGATAATAGAACCTATTGATTTTATAGTTGCATCATCATAAAAAAGCGAAGGAGCTTTTTTAATTATTCTATAAAGAGCTGAAAAACTCATATGAAACACTCCTGAAGTAAAAAAGAAATACCCCAAAGATGAACCAATGCCTAAAAGAAAGATCCATTTCCTTTTTACTTGCACCAAAGACTTAATAAGAAGCTCTTCATTTTGTGCAATTAATATCAATCCTAATATGTGGATTACTATAAAGCTTTGAGCAGCACCACGGAAAAAAGGAAAGTTGACAATGCCATATGTTGCCGCAAGAAAAACCAAAAAGATAGCTCCCATTACTCTTGTGATTTTTTTCTTCACTGCTAAAAAAATAAGTGCCGGTAAAAAAAGAGTTGAGATAAGGATGACAAATGTCGGACCCGCATTCCATTTAGAGCCATTACTTACATATCCAAAAAATAAAGGAAGAATTAGTTGTATTATTTGAAAAGGATGGAGCGGTCCCATTCCAGAATAATTTTTATGTGTAGTTAGTCTTGTAGATTCTAAAACAAGAGGTAATGCTAAAATAAAAAACCATGAACATATGACGATAAGTAAAACAAACTGACCAACTATATTTTTAAATGGCTTTTTATAACATAACAATCCAGTTAAAAAAGCAATTATATATCCATAAAAAACAAATTGTATATGCCCTGACAAAGTCATCAATAAACCAATACTAAAAAATAACCAATTAGTTCTATTTTTATTTATTAGTTTAAAAGAGTAGAAAAATAGACCATAATGAGCTATAACCAATGAGATTGCTGGATTATTTGTCCTCCAAAACCCGCTTCCGGAAAAAAACAAAACAAGGGTTAATATAAAAGCGAATAGTTCAGACTTAGTAAAAGACCTGAAAAATAAGTGAAATCCAATCAAAAATAAAAGCGTTGTGACGGAAGACCAGGCAGCAAACGAATACGGGTAGGGCAGTAAAAATAAGAGATTAAACGGGTGTAGGTTACCCATCCCCGGGTCAAATAGATATGGAACTCCTGCAAAGATGTGAGGATTAAATAGAGGAACTACTCCCTGACTCAGCCACTTCCCAAGAAATATTTTTTGCGAGATAAAAAGGATAATTGTATCGGTTGAGAAATTAACAAAATTAAGATAAAAGAGAAAAAGAAAAAAAGAAATAATTACATAGACAATATAAAATATATTTTTGTTTTTCATTTGAGTGAAATTATAACAATTTTTATTACTTTATAAGTGAATACAAAACGTGAGTTATCGGTGAATAACTTATTTTTTCATCTTTATATGTCATCTTGTTCGGATTAGTGTAATCTGGAATTACGTGTTCTTGAACTCCCCTTATATTCATAAGATTAAATCTCTCCTTTGTTTTACTTATGATATTTAATTTTTTACCTATCTGGAGTAATATTTCTGGTTCGAATGTATTAATATTTGCTCTTCCTATCATGCTGCTTTTACCATCCGTTAGTTTTAACAATTTATTCGGAACAAATGTTCCATACCCTTGCACAGTATAATCTCCTGTTACACTAGCCCAGGATGATATACCTTTTGTAAGCATGTTCTGTAACTTAATGTAACCGTTTCGTTCTTCCTGGTTTACAAGTTCTTTATCATAATCACTTCTGGATCGGTGTATATATGAATCCATATAAGTATCAAAATCCAACGGATTTCCCGAAGCGTCAACAAGGAGCTTCTGAAAATGTATTTTTATTTCCTGTTTTTTAGGTATCGCATTATGTATCACTGTCTGGGGAATAAAAAAATTATGAAAATATGCAAAAAAGATACCTTCAATAACAATTATCAGAATTATGACAAAACGGTATATGGGTCTCATTTTTGTAAAAACGGTGACTGTATGTTTTGATATTGCAACCAATATTAAAACATGAATAACACTCCATATCTGACTTACTCTAAAAAAAGGAAATGCAATCATTCCAAGCGAAACAAAAACCATTGAAAAAATGAGTATAAGATACTGTAATGAAATACGTTTCTTTATAACTGAGAAAAATAAAAAGATAATCGCCATTAACGACATTCCCAATATTGGTTTTGGACCCGCTCCAAAATAATATCCGGATCTTATTGATCCGTGGATATACGGAAAAAAAATCTGAAGAAGTTGTTGTAATTGAATTTTTCCATCATTGAGAAACAGGTGACTCATACCCCAACGTGTTGATTCTACGATAATGGGTATTGATAAAACGTAATACCATAGGGTTACAAGAAACAGTAATCCATAACAAAAAAGTATTCTTTTACATGTAATTTTTGATTCATACACTCCCAAAATGAATCCTAATAAGTAGCCCAACAATACAAATTGCAGATGTCCTGAAAGTGTCATCAAAACGCCGATTAAAAGAAAAAAAAGAAGACCTTTTTTTGTTTTTATAAAAAAATGAGTATACAAAAACCAACCCCAATGCGCGATGACGATATAAATTGTCGGATTGTTTAATCTTGTTAATCCGCTTCCTGAAAATATGAACACCAGTGCAAACAAGAATCCCACATAAGAATTGCGAGTGAGGCGAAAAAAAAATACATAAAAACCAGAAAGAAAAAGAAACGTTACCGTACCGGTCCAGATCGCATATGAAAGGGGATGGGGAAGCAAAAAAAACAGATTAAAAGGATGCAAGTTACCCAATCCTGGATCAAATGCAAAGGGGGTTCCAAGAAATATGTGCGGATTATAAAACGGCATTATACCTTTTTTTAACCAATTTCCTAAGAAAAGTTTTTGCGAAAGAAAAAGGAGGATTGAATCCGTATCAAGATTAATATAGAAAAAATAAAACAGAGAAACAACAAGTGAAATAAAAAACAATAACGAAATTGGAGTTTGTGTGAGGAGTTTCTTCCTCATTTTGCAAACAGATTAAAATAGAATATTTCCCACAATGCCCTCACCCCATCAATCCAACCGATTTTTTTTCCTTCCTGATATGTCCGCCCGGCATATGAAATCCCAACCTCATATATTTTTACTTCTCTGATTTTTGCAATCCGTGCAGTGACCTCGGGCTCAAAACCAAACCGTTTGGTTTCAAGCAGAGGACCGATTTTTCGGATTAAATCTCCGCGAAAGACTTTAAACCCCGTCTCCATATCGGTCAAATTCAGGTTTGTAAACATATTTGAAAGCATTGTCAAAAAGTGATTTACCACTGAATGCCAGAAATACAGCACCCGGTGAGGCCTATCGGAGATAAACCGCGATCCATACACGACATCCGCATCTTTTTCCAAAAAAGGAGCAAGTAGCACCGGATAATCTGATGGATCATATTCCAAATCTGCGTCTTGAATAAGCACGATGTCTCCCGTTGTTTTTTCTATTCCTTTTTTCAACGCCGCCCCTTTTCCCTGATTTATTTTCTGCTCAATAAAAATCAGTTTTAATTTTTGATTTTCAGATTTGACCTTTGACATTTGACCTTTGACATTTGTTACAGTATTATCCTTGCTTCCATCATCCACTATCACAATCTCTTTTATAAGTCCTAAAGTATCCGCTGCGATGACTTTTTCAATAGTTGTGGCAATGAGTTTTTCTTCGTTATAAACCGGAATAATGATGGATACAGTCTGGAATTTCATATAGTACCTATTTTAGCTGAATTCTCATAATCCTGCATACTGTTTATACCCATACCCACCTCATCATAAGGCATATGATAGAGTAACACCTGTTTGTTTTTTTCCAATGCGATTGAAATAAGATCGGTAATATAATACTCATGACTGACGGGAGAGGGTTGAACAAGCGATATGGTATTTGAAAGAAATTTCCAGTCAAAACAATATAAACCTGCATTAAATTCCTTGATTTTCCGGGTGTTGAGATCTGCATCTTTCTGTTCAACAATTCCCCTCAAACTCCCATCTCTATTACGGACTATTCTTCCGTATCCTAGTCTGTCAACATCCTCACATTCTGAAACGACGATAGTCACTGCATTGTTATTACTAATATGCTGTGAGATCATATCCTTCACCCGTTCTGCTTTGTAATACATCATGTGGTCTCCATATCCGACGAGTACAACTGACGGAGGATCAGACATCAAAGCTGATAATCCCGTTTGTACTGCATGAGCCGTACCCAGTTGATTGTCCTGATAAACATAGGTTACCGGATAAGTTGCAAGTACTTTCCGTACACTTTCCTCATATGCTCCTACCACCACAACAATACGACCTGTTATCTGTTTTACCATATCTACACCCCACGTAATGAGTGGCTTACCGTGAAGGGGAAGCGTGACTTTGTTTACCGAATGTGAGTTTATTCGTGTTCCTTTCCCACCGCTAAGGATTATCGCAGCAATCTGATCCATAATTATTTATTATAGCAGATCACATGTGTTTTAACCTGTTTCTGAAATAAAAAAAGACGACCAGCATTATACCGGAAGCGAAAAAAAACGGTGTATCTTTCCCTAAATGTAAAAACATTTCTCCTCCTATGATCGGACCCAGTATTCTTCCCAATCCGCCTGAAGATTGCAATATTCCCAATGTTTCTCCATATTCTTCCTTAGGAACATGCTCTGATGCAAGTGCCTGAATAGAAGGATTAGCCATGCTATTACCCAATACAATCAACAATTGGGTAACTAAGAGAAATGAAGGAATAGGAATGATGGGCATAAAAAAAAGTCCTGCAAACAGAAACAGTGTTGAGTACTTAAGAAGATTAACTTCACGGAACCGTTTCACCAGTATAGGCAAAACTTTAAGTTGAAACAAAACAGACAAAATCCCAATATATGCGAAATAAAATCCGTTTTCAGTAGGACCAAATCCGAACTTTGATTGAGTCCATAAAGCAAAGTTGCCTTGAAGGACGGAAAATGCGCTATTTAAGAGAAAAAAAACTATTATCAGGTATCCGATATTCTTATCTGTCAGTACCCGTTTAAATTCTGAAAAAGTAAAAGCGGTATGTTTTTTATGGACTGCTTTTTCAACTTGGATCGTTTCTGGTAGAAAAAATGTGGTGGATAGTACCGTGATAAGAGATACAAAAGCGGCAAAAAGAGCCGGGTATATAAATCCGTATTGAGCTAAAAATCCACCGATTGCCGGACCGAAAATAAATCCTAGACCAAATGCGGCACCGATTACACCCATGCCTTTTGCCCGGTTTTCATTTGTCGTCACATCTGCAATATACGCCTGTGCGATAGAAATATTACCCCCGGTTATTCCGTCAATGATACGTGAAGCAAATAAAAGGGGAAGGTTTGTCGCAAATCCGAGTAACAGATATCCCACCGTACTTCCAAGCTGTGACAAAATAAGCAGTTTTTTTCTTCCATATCTGTCAGAAAGACGTCCTAATATCGGTGCGGCAATAAGTTGAAAAAACGAATATGTTGCGGTTAAAAATCCAATTTGTGCTGCATTTGCACGATACCGTTCCGCAATAAAAGGAAGCAGGGGAAGAATGATCCCAAATCCAAGCAAATCAACAAATACAACTAAAAATATGGCTAACAGTCGTTTATTTTTCATATACGTAAAGCACTTATTATATCAGTTTTCGTTCCTGGAAATAAAGAATGACACTGGTTCCATGACCCTGCGCAGATATAATATTAATTCTGATGTTATACTCATCACAGATTTGTTTAACCAAACTCATTCCTAAACCCAAGCCGTTTGTTTTTGAATAACTAGCCTTACCTCGATAAAAACGATCATAGATAGCATCAATTTCTTCTTCCGTCATACCAATTCCTTCATCAATCACCCGTACGCAATTTTCTGTTTTATCGTAAGAAATTGTAATCTGGGAATTTAGGGGAGAATATTTAATTGCATTTGAAATCAAATTTGAAAAAATTATGGAAGCAAACTCTGCAGGAATAGGAAGTAGGATATCCAATTTTTCGTTACATACTAAATGTCTTTC
>CAZYXQ010000024.1:0-12746 GCA_964651235.1 uncultured Gammaproteobacteria bacterium | reverse complement strand
AGTAGTATTGGAGTTTCAAGTTCAAGTACCGGATCAGTTCCGAAAATGGATAATACATCAAATATTGATACGACCCTACAGAATTTGGAGAAAGATTTGAAGGAAATCGATACGAGCATCAATGATACACCTATTGATGTGATGGCTGAGTGATATTATTAATTTTTACATCTTTATGAAAAAAAATATATATGCACACATGATGATAATCGGTTTTTGTCTTTCTGTTTTTATGGTTGTAGGACAGGTTAACGCACTGCAAAATTCTTCTCTCATGCAACTACGCGATGAAAAAAGGCGGACAATTTTAGAAACTATGCAGGAAAAAAAACAAAACCTGCAGATTACAGGGGCACAAATCCGGAAGGAAAAATCATATCAGGAGATTGAAAGAAGGATTGCCCATCTTGAAGAGCTTATTACCAGGCTCAATGCCATAAAACGTTTAACCGATACGCAAAAAGCAGATCTTATTTCTCAAGTCCAGGCAGAGATAGACAAGCTTAAATCATTAAAAAGTCAGATTGAGTCAGAGACAGATCCTGTGAAAATAAAAGAACTCAAACAGTCAATTGTGACTTCATATAGAATATACGTTGTATTTATGCCGAAAATCCAGATTATGGCTCATGCCGATAGAATCCTTACCGTTGCTGAAGAGATGAAACAAAAAACAACCGACGAAGATGCGCTTTCCAAGATAAGTGAGGCTGAGACAAAAGCAAATGAGGCGATAAACGCAGTTATCGGACTTACTCCTGACGGGTATCCCGGAAATAAAGCAACATTTCAAAGCGCCCGACAGATGTTAACAACAGCACTGCAGTACTTGAAAGATGCGCGGCTTCTTATGATTCCGGCAAGTAACGGATCAAGCAGCTCATCAAGCTCTAGTATTTAAAGTCCAAGGAGCATATCAATCACTGGTTTGTTGAAACCCATAACCACCTGGTCGTTGATCCAGAGTTGAGGTACTCCCATCTCACCTGATCGGTTGATCATTTCACGTGCCATTTCCTGGTTTTTGGTCACATCAATTTCCTTAAAAGGAATTTTTTTTGAAGTAAGGTAGTCTTTTACCATTTTACAGTATGGGCAGGTGGGAGTTGAAAATATTGTTACTTCGCGTTTTACTTTTGTTGGATCAAATTGTTTGGTAGTTTCAACGGTTTTTTTATATTCTTCTTCACTATGAACTCCGACTTTTTGAGTTGCCACCTTTCCATCCTTAAAAAAAACAACGGTGGGTATACTCATCACGCCATAAAGTCCTGCCAATTCCTGGTTTTCATCAACATTTATTTTTGCATAGGCAACCTCCGAGTCATTATTTTCCTTATCCAGTTTTTCCATAATGGGTCCAAGGATTTTACAGGGTCCGCACCAGTCAGCATAAAAATCAACAATAGTCACTCCTTTTTTTTGAATGACGTCTTTTTTAAAAGTATCCTTAGTTGGATGTATCATATATGTTTTTGGTAATGAGTAATAAGTGTATGTATTTTTTTCTCCTGTTCTTTGAGATTTACTATCCAGTCTGAAAGTAATGTTTTACCTGACTTAGTAATGGTATACATTGTTTTATCGGGTCCTTTTGTCCCTTTTGTTTTTTGTTTTGTTATGTGGCCATCTTTTGCCAGTTTGTTCAGTTTTCGGTACAGGTTGCCGATGTTTACATTGCAATCGCATTCTTTATTCAGTTTCTGAATAAGTTCATACCCATACCCCGACTCTTTGAGTAATAGATACAGGATGCATGGTTCGAAAAAATTTTCAACGACTACCAAAGAGCAGTATTTTCTCATAACTATATTTAAGTTTAATATAGTATCTCAAAATTGTCAAGGGGTTTTTGTGGTACAATGGGTTTCGTATGGCTGAAGACAAATATACTGCCACCTGGGTTTCACACTCTTCTATCTCTGATTTTTTAAGTTGTCCACGGGCATATTATCTCAAACACATATACCGAGATCCCAAGACCGGACATAAAATCAAGATTACTTCACCGCCGCTTTCATTGGGTCAGATCGTCCATGAAGTTCTCGAGTCTCTTTCTATACTGCCTGTTGAAGAGAGGTTTACCATTTCATTGGTTGAAAAATTTAATTTACTGTGGTCACGGGTAAGCGGAAAAAAAGGAGGATTTTTAAGTGAAGATGCAGAACAGCAATACAAAAAAAAGGGTGAGGAGATGCTGCAGCGGGTGATGGAGCATCCTGGTCCTTTAGCCCGTCTTGCCGTGAAGATTAAGATGAACTTACCGTATTATTTTCTGTCTAAAGAAGACAATATCATTTTGTGCGGCAAACTTGACTGGCTTGAGTATGTGGAAAAGACCGACAGCGTCCATATCGTTGACTTTAAAACCAGTAAGACTGATGAGGAAGAAGGATCGTTACAGCTTCCGATCTACTGTCTGTTGGCACAACATTGTCAGACTAAACAGGTTTCAGGAGTAAGTTATTGGTATCTTGCCAGAAATAGTAATTTAACTTCAGTTAAGTTACCTGACTTACCAGTGGAAGAAAAGCGGATTTTGGAGATTGCTAAAAAAATCAAACTCGCGCGTAAGTTGAATGTGTTCAAATGTCCGAACAAAACCGGGTGTCATGAATGCAGGCCGTTTGAAGCGATACTTCGGGGTGAAGGAGAATTAGTGGGGACAGGAACATTCAGGGAAGACGTTTATATTGTTGAATCAACTAATCCCCAAAAAGAAAAGAGTATGATTTTATGAGAGTAATGGAGTATACTATCACTAAGTCATTATGTGGAAGCTCATTATTTCCATAGTACTTTTGGGGTCTCTTGGAGGAGGTATTTTTTTACTCACGCAGAGTCAACCAAAAAAAAACGCACAGAATATGAATTCCGCCTCTTCAGTTTCTTCGGAGACCATTGCATCAAGTTCTTCAAACAGCATTCCCCTTCCGAGAGCAGAAGATATTGTTAGATTATTTTTTAATCTTATCTCTGAAAAGCGTATTCCCGACGCAATTGCCATGATGAGTAAGGCGGCGGTTCCTGATGATGCAGCAAAGCAGGCATGGGGAGTACAGTTTAACAGTATTAAGAATCTTGAGATTGTCCGTATTGAAGAGTTTGAAAAAGAAAAAATGTATAAAGTGAGATTGAGAGTTGAAGTAAATCCGGATTCAGCAAATGCCCCCATTCCCTATTACGGATGGGAAAACGGTGAAAATATTCGGTTTGTCGGCATAGGAAAAAATACTGAAGGGAAGTGGAACATAGAGAGCATTGGAACAGGTCCATAATTAGAAATTTATAAATAGATGTATGAAAAACAACAAACTACTCCCGATTGTTGCCGTGATATTAATTGTAGTGGCAGGAGGTATATATATGTTAGTAGGGAATAAAGGTAAAGGGGGCGGGGGAGTTATTCCGGGGATCAAAAATGCGGGTAATCAAACAACAATAGAGTGTAAGCTAACAGATAAAGAGCTGTGTCGTTATATGCAAAGTTCGGTAAAGATGGCTGATTCTTATAAGACCGGATTTACCGGAACATCAGTAATGACTGATAAGGCAGGGAAAAAGACAGAGACTGTTTGGCAGATGCAGGATGATAAAAGCAGTTATCTTACGAAAGAAAACGGAAAAGAAGTGTCATATATGATTATGATAGGAAATACATCTTATACGAAAGATATGACCGACGGAAAATGGACAAAATTTACGTATAAAACTGAAGGAGAAGAAAAAAACCCCTTCAGTTTTAATCCTGAGGAAATGAAATCACAGTTTAAGGATGTAATTAAAGAAACAGAAGATAACACAACGTATAAAGCCTTGGGAAAAGAACGATGTGGAGATTTAAACTGTTTTAAATATGAGATAGTAAATCCGCTCAATGAAGATTCAAAACAGTATATTTATTTTGATGACAGAGAATATCTTATGAGAAAGATGCGTATTGAGATGAAAGACGGAAGTGTGACTGAGACTCTCTTTGACTTTAAAGCCGTTACCATCAAAGAGCCTTCACCCATAAAAGAAGAAGCGACCAATGATATGAAATTTGATAATTCCCTTCTTGAAAAAACAGGGAATATGGATAAGGAAGAGATGCAAAATCTTATTGAGCAATACAAAAATATGGGTCAGGAAGAAGCTCAGAGTGGCGAATAATCTTTCCTGTATCATAGATATATATGCAGGAAAACCAGATTCATGATTTTTTCTCCGGTTTTGCGAAACTAGTGTATGTTATTCCGGTTCTAATTCTTTTACTAGGGTTATATATCAGATACGGTAGTCAGCAGGATGACTATAAACCAAAACAGAGTGTATCTTTTAATCCAACACATATACCAGCTGTCTCTTCACCAAAAAAGCAGAATACATTCATTCCTACTAAATCCTTTACCTGTAGACTTGACGATAAAATTGCAAGTATGAGTGCATATCGGAATGGGAGACACATCAAGTTTGAGATGCGACGTAATGCAGAAACAACAACATATTTAGTAGATGATGATTGCCTCTATACATGGAAAAGCGGGGTTAATAAAGGACAAAAACAATGCGGAGTAAATCAACAAATAGATATTGTTGATATGTTGCTTTCATCAGGTATGGTGCAGACAGATTCACTTATTGATTTTGTACCAACAGATATCGTTCCTGCAGAAATTACGAAATTTATTAAAACCTGTAAAAACATTCCACCACCAAAAGATCCATTACTATTTACTTTCCCAAAAGGTGTGGTGTTTGAGGATATGAGAGAGTAGGGAAGGTTTGGTAATCCGTCACAACTTAGTATTCACCATTTCAGTTCTATTCGAACACGGTTCATGCTGCGCAAAGCTTCGGAAACCGGGCCAAAAAAAATGCCCCGGCTACGACCTACTTTCCCTCTACGAAAACGTAGAAGTATCATAAGCGCTAATTCGTTTCACGACCTTGTTCGGGATGGAAAAGGGTGGTTCCAAATCGCTTTAATAACCAGGACAAGTACTATTATAAATTATTTTTATACATTTCGCAAGAGCATAGAAAAAAGACATGGTTGAAACGAGGGAGTTACGTTATAATAGGGAAGATGGAAGAATTAAAGACATCACATCGGCTTTTTCACTCATTTTGTGTGCGTCCGGCAACACGTTTTGATACTCAAAGTGACAGTGAGCAGGTACTGTTAGTTTTGCGCTCTCATCCCATCACTTTGTTTCCCGTATTCATCAACGGACTTTTTTTATTCTTTATTCTTTTTTTCAGTAATTTTTTCATTGCATCATTTCTTACGATTCCACAGGTATTATTTATTAACTGTTTCATACTTGTTTTTATCGGGAATTACCTCTGGTTTGGTTTTTTAAACTGGTATTTTAATGTGGGTATTATTTCGAATCATCGGGTAGTTGATGTTGATTTTAATGCAGTTTTATTTAAAGAAGTTACCTATACTCTTATCAGTCACATTGAAGATGTGACCGCAAAAACCGGAGGATTTTTGGAATCGTTGTTTAAATTCGGCAATCTGTTTATACAGACGGCAGGAACAGAGACAAATACAGAATTTTTGAATATTCCGCATCCGTCTTCAGCCGCAAAGATTATCAATGGATTAATCCAACAGAAAGACACCAATGGATAGTATAGATTTTCAAGGTATGCTTGATTTGTTTTCCGGACAATCGATTGGTAATTTTTTTATCAAATCATTCAGTGTGGTTTTTTCACTTCTTTTTATCATTTATTCTTTCATTGTCTATAAACAGGTTGAAGAAATTTCAAAAACCGTGCAAAACAGCAGAAATCGATTTGTTGTGTTCGTGTCTTTGTTGCAGGTTTTTATCGGTTTTGCATTACTCCTATTTGCAGTTTTTCTTATCTGATAGTATCATCATACTATGATTAAACCTGTTCATTCAGGATATACTATCCAAAAAAAACCCGAAGGTTTCGTAGGATATATCGGGACAGACCTATTTTTCTGTATTTTGGAAGTATATGAAGGTTTTACTAATGAGGAAGGTCTTGAGTTTCTTGATCATCTTTCAAACCGTATCATGACCGCTCATCCACAAAGTCTTGCAGAGTTTGATGATGCAGTTACACACGTATTACAGGGCGCATCACTTCCTATTGATTTTTCATTTGCAGCAGCCTACAGAAGTGGGTTGGTGTTATACCTAAAAACATTAGGTACGGGACAAATTTATTTAAAAAGAGGCAAACATTTTGAACAAATAATAGAAGGAGAGAATACTGCTTCGGGGTATTCAAAAGATGGTGATTTATTCATTCTTTCAACAAATTATTATCTGGAGGTGATGAAGGGTCTTGATACTATTAAAAAAACAATAGTTCATCAACACGATCCCGACCACATTACCAGACATCTTAAATCGATTGAAAAAGAAGATGCAGACGGACTTGGTGTGGTTTTATGTCTTTCTTTTAGCGAAGAACAACAGTTTTCTGTTCAAAATCCGGAGGAAATGTCTGTTGAGGAATCCACGTCATTGGATCAATCGAGTAACATATCCGTGTCACAGAGTCCAGCGCGCTTGAAAACCGATACAATTTTTCGGAAAATCACAAGAAAAAAATTAACAGCAGTTGGTGTTTTGTTTATCGTGGTACTTCTTTTGATCAATAGTTTAAATTTGTTTAATTCTCATAAGGATAACCCAAAAACAGAACCTTCAGATTCCAAAACAATAATACTGAAAAGTCTTAAGGAAATTAGGGAAGGTGATATTGAAAGATCTCTGGGAATTATCTCAAAGGCAAAGGAAGAACTTGAAGTATTAAAAAAAAGTTCATCTCAAGGGAAAGAGGCCGATATTGATGAGTTGACAAAAACGATTACGGAATATGAATCAAAAGTACTCAAACGCGAAGATAAAAAAGGTGAAGAATACTATGATCTTGCAATCGAAGAAAAAGAAGGAAGAGGGGATAGAATGTATCTTTCAGGAGAAGCCGTCGCGATTCTCAATAAGGAAGGAAAAATCTATACTCTTTCACTTGAAAACAAATCCCTCAAGAAACAGACGTTCGGTGAGATTGCAAATGCAGAGCTGGTTGCCTCATATGACGATTCCCTCTTTTTTTATAAGCAGGGTGCGGGAGTATACGAAATAAAAGAGAATGAAAAACCAAAACGCGTTATTTCAAATGATAAGGAATGGGGTAATATAACCGATTTTGCTGTGTATAACGGCAATATCTATTTATTGGATACGGACAAAGATGAAGTATATAAATATCTCGTTGCGGAAAATGGATACGGAGGAAAAAATTCCTACGTTACCTCAGGAAAATCAGATCTTACCAAGGCTCACTCAATAGCGATTGACTCAGCTTTATATATCGGATTTGATGATTATGTACTCAAGTATCTTTCCGGGAACTCAGAAAAGTTTAATCTTACCTATCCTGAGTCTGACGTAAGATCAGTGAAGATATATACAAATAAAGATATCGAGTCCATATACGGATGGGATAAATCAAAGGGGGTTGTATATGTATTTGATAAAGAAGGAGTATATCAAAAACAAATCAGATCAGAAGTGCTTAAAAAAGCAGGCGATTTTGTAGTGTATAAGGAAGCCTTGTTTATCCTGAACTCCACAAAAATCATAAAAATACCATTATAGAATCATTTTTGCTTAATCAAGAAAATCTTTTTTTTCTTTTTGAAGGGAAGCTGCATAAACTGCGGGAATTTCAAATATGTAGGGAGTATTTGATTTTTTTATTTCATATAATTCCTCATCAATCTTATAAAAATGAGCAGTCGTGGTATTATTTCCATACGTTACATCAATTGAAAAATCAGGTATCGTAGTTGAGGATTTGGATTCTGCAGAAGGAAGCAGATGTTTTGCGGTAAGCTGGGTAAGTTCTTGTAGATATGAATCAATTTTATTTTGAGAAATAGGTATTTGATCAATCATCCAGGTATTTTTTTGTTTTACGACGTCTATCACGAAACCTTTTTGGGTTATTGTAATAACGTCGGGATACATCTCTTTTTTAAGCAAATAGACTTTTAAATCGCGCATATCGTCAAGCAGGGTAGATGAAGAAATATCATTTGAAGGAGTAAATATGTCATCTTGGTTATCCATTCGCAGGTAGACTGAATTATTATTCGTATTTTCAGCAACATACAGCGTATGTTCTCCATAATGAGTTTTAATGACTAATTTATTCATACCTATTCCCAATCCAACATGCTTATTTTTGTTTTTTGAAATAACAGTTTGTTTGGATATGCTGAGCAATCCCTCAATAAGATCCGCAATTTTTTCTGTATCTGCAGGATAGTTCATATTATTCATTTTAACAGTCCAGTTTGAAGCAGTGTCCTTCATAATATGTTGAGTTGCAGAACCATTTACTTGAAGAATTTGATTAATATCTTTTTCTTTAAACGTATAAATGGGCTTTGATGCTTCTTGAATAAGAGGGAATATAAGAGAAAACAAAGCAAATAACGATATACATGCAAAAAGAGAAATAATTAATATATATATCCTGGCGGTGTTTTTTTTCATATTTTGATAAAATATTATACTACGTATGTCAATATCTGATGATGTTCTCATAGAACGCATAATAAAGAAAGACGAAGGGGCACTTTTCTTTTTTTACAAAAAATACCGTCCGTTTGTCCTCAGATTTATTGAAAAAAAAATAAGACAAGTGCAGGATGCGGAAGATATTACAGAAGAGGTATTCTATGATTTTATCGAAGGAGTGCGATATTTCAGAAAAGATTCTTCATGTAAAACTTATTTATATTCAATCGCAAAACATAAAACAGTAGACTTTCTTCGTAAGAAAAAATTAAAGCAAATTCTTTTTTCAACACTTCCTGATTATGTAGTTAACGGACTCGGTGTCGTTTTGGGTGATGAGGAGATCGAACGAAAAGAGTTGGCTTCCCGAATAGCAAAAACAATATCTTTGCTACCGAATGATTATCAGGTTATATTAAGACTTAAATATATAGAGGGTGAGAAAGTGGCACATATAGCTGAAAAAATAATGCTTTCTTTTAAAGCGACTGAAAGCATGTTGTTTCGGGCGCGTAGGGCATTTATTCAATTATTTATCAATACATAAGAATGCATAGACACCGTATGAAATTAAAAGAAAGATTTGATGAAGTGTTTGTCGTTGAACCGAATGATCTCGGCATTCCCATACTTACGCATTGGTATAGGGTTATAAACAGATATTTTAAAAAAGCGCCGTTTATTATCGTTATTCCTGCATCTTTTATTATGGTGCTTCTTTTATACGGAATATTTGGGTATCTCATTATTCGTCTTGCAACCGTTCTTCAATATGGATTTTAAAGGGTTCTTTGTAACGCTTCTATTCTCTCTTATTATTCTGTTGCAAAGGACCATAATGCTTATCGTTTATCCCTATAAAACCATGCGAAAAATTTCCGGAGAAACAAAAGGGATATCATCTCAAGTATATATAATTTTTTCATTATCATGTATTTTTTTTCTTCTTTCCCATATAGTAAAAAAAGGAAATTATATCTATGGTTTTATTCCGTTTACGGCATTTCTCATCCTTTTTTTTTCAACTGTTTATTTTTTTTATTTTTTGACGCGCGCTTTCCGGATACAAGCAGAAGCTCATACGTTTATTCAGACATTTACATATACACTCATTCCGACACTCATTTGGTTTTATTCCAACCTGTTTTTTTATATATCTATTCCTCCTCCGCGAACTGTTTCTATATGGGGAAAAGGTTTTAGTGTTTTTTTTATAACGTATTCACTGAGTTTATTGATTTGGAAACTTATACTAGTATATTTTGCTGTGCGTTTTTCTTCACGGCTCGGTTTATACAGAATCGTATATATGCTATTTCTCTATATATCAGTGTTTATTCCACTTTCTCTCCTTTTATATCATATCGGGCTGTTTCGGATTCCATTTATTTAAAAAACATGAAATTCTTGTCGCGAATGATTTTTCCTGAAACCAAAGACTAAGATCTATATGAAGCTATCAGGTTTTTCAAGCAGTAAGGAGCGCGCACAAGCACTTGAGAAAAAACTAGGCATCTCACTTTCCTTAATAAAAAGTACCCTCATTGAAGATGAGGTGGTATTTTGTGAAAATCTTGTGGGTGCAACTTATATTCCGCTTGGTGTGGCGGGTCCGGTACATATTAAAGGAGAAAAACACACAAAAGAATATTATATTCCTCTTGCGACTACAGAGGGAGCTTTAGTTGCATCAGTTTCGCGAGGAGCAAAAGCAATAGCACTTTCAGGAGGAGCCAGTGTATATACTGAAAAAATCGGAGTTACCAGAGGTCCCGTATTTAAGGTTGGTGGTATTCAGGAAGGGTTTTCTTTTGTTCAATGGCTCAACAATCATACCGAAGATATTCAGAAAAAAACAAAAGAAACATCGTCCCATTTATCTTTTATTAAACTGGAAACAAAAGTAGTGGGAACTTTTGTTTATGTCCGATTCTACTTTGATTCACAGGATGCGATGGGGATGAATATGGCAACAATTGCGACTTCTTGTATTAGTGATTATATTACCGATCAAACAGGTATAGAATGTCTTGCTCTATCAGGAAACTATTGTATAGATAAAAAACCGGCTTTTTTAAATATGATCAATGGTCGGGGCATATCCGGATGGGGTGAGGTAATGCTTTCAAGAGATATTGTAAAAAAAGTTCTCAAAACTACTCCATCAAAACTATATAAAGTATGGCTTTCAAAATGTATGATAGGATCGGCAGCTGCAGGTTCTTTGGGTTTTAACAGTCATTATGCAAATATTGTTGCTGCATTCTATGCGGCAACCGGACAAGATCTTGCACATGTGACTGAGGGTAGTATGGGGATTACAACGATGGATATGGATGAAGAAAATATCAGGGTAAACGTATATCTTCCATCTCTGATGTTAGGAACTGTTGGCGGAGGTACTCGAATGAAGATAAAAAAAGAAGCAATATCAATGCTAAATATTACTCATTCAGATGAATTGGCGCGTGTGTTGGTGGCGGCTGTGTTAGCAGGTGAAATCTCACTGCTTGCTTCACTTTCTGAGAAGTCACTTGCTCGCGTACATTCTCAACTGGGAAGATAACTTATATGGCAGGAATACTATCTTATGGTTTCTATATACCTCGCTATCGCATACGTTTGTCTGATATTGCACAGGTATGGGGCAAGAATGCGAGAGAAATACTGTCAGGCTTAAAGGTATACGAAAAAACAGTATCATCAACTGATGAAGATTCGTTAACTATGGCATATGAGTCTGCTCAGAAAGCATTAAAATCAGGAACTATTGATAGAAAAAAAATCGGAGCTGTTTTTTTTGGAACAGAAAGTCCTTCTTACGCGGTGAATCCTTCATCAACCATACTTGCGGAATTTTTAGGAATCGAAGGTGCATATCTCGCTTCAGATTTACAGTTTGCATGTAAAGCAGCAACTGGTTCGATGATGACAGCCGCATCATATATTGACATGAAACGAGCAGAGTATGCACTTGTGGTTGCTTCAGATAAGGCGACTGGTAAACCACATGATGCACTTGAATATACAGCTGCATCAGGTTCGGCATCTTTCGTATTGGGTAAAAAAGACACAATACTTGATATTATTGACAGTTTTTCATACTCTTCGGACACACCTGATTTTTGGAGAAGAGAAGGTATGAGATATCCTTCACATGGTGGAAGATTTACCGGAAAACCGTCCTATTTTTTACATATATCGCATGCAGTTAAACACATTCTTGAAAGGAATAAACTAACATCCGCTGATATACATCATGTTGTGTTTCATATGCCAAACGGAAAATTTCCAAGGCAGATAGCAAAACACTTAGGATTTAATGAAGAGCAATTGAAATATTCCCTGGTTGTAGGTGAACTCGGAAATTCATATACTGCATCATCCCTGTTAGGCTTGGTAAGTGTATTGGAATATGCAAAACCCGGGCAAATAATTCTTCTTGCTTCGTATGGGTCTGGTGCGGGGTCAGATGCGTTTCTTTTTCAGGTAAAGAAGCCGATCTTAAAAAGAAGATGGGAGTTCCAGAGTGTTCTTTCAGATAAGGAATATATTAGCTATGATACGTACCTGAAATTTATGAACATTATTTAATACATGAAAAGTGCTGTCGTCGGTTATTATACAACGCAATTTGGGGAACTGTGGGAAAAATCATTATTTGATTTGGTTGAAGATGCTTTGAGGGGAGTGCTGAAAGAAGCTAAGATGGAGCAAAAACAAGTGGATGCAATTTTTTTTGGAAACATGTTGGCGGGTGTATTGGAGAACAATCTTCACACAACTGCGAAGATTGCCGAATTACTCAAGGTCAATATTCCCATTTTTCGGGTTGAGTCAGCATGTGCTTCAGGCGGAATTGCATTTCATCTTGCAAAGCAATTTGTTATGGGCAATCCCGGAAAAACAGCGCTTGTTGTTGGAGCAGAAAAGATGACTGATTATTCGCCAGAGGAGGTAACGTCAAGCCTTGCATCAGCCGCATCAGGAGCAGAGCAGGAGTCGGGTATCAGCTTTCCCGGACTGTATGCGATGATGGCACAGGTATATCTTCAAAAATACGGATATTCATCCAAACAATTGGGATATGTAAGTTACAAAAATCACTACCATGCAAGCATGAATGAAAAAGCGCATTTCCGTTACAAAATTACATTTGACCAAATACAACAGAGCCCTCTT